>NZ_JASJVS010000068.1:0-19868 GCF_035019605.1 Undibacterium sp. 5I2
GCGCTGCGGCATTTGCGCCACAGCGCGCGGCGCGCATGCTTGGGGTATTTTGCTGTTGCAATCGATAGAAATGAAGCGATAAGGCTGTTAAAATGATTTTAATTTCGTTTTTAACCTTGATCGCAAAATTTATATGTCTGGCAATACTTTCGGAACCTTGTTTACCGTTACCACCTTCGGCGAGTCGCACGGTCCGGCCATCGGTTGTGTGATCGACGGCTGCCCGCCCGGCTTGGAATTATCAGAGGCGGACATCCAGCCCGAGCTCGACCGGCGGCGTCCCGGCACCTCGCGTCACGTGACCCAGCGCCAGGAGCCCGACACGGTAGAGATCCTGTCCGGCGTTTACCAAGGTAAAACTACCGGCACGCCGATTGCTTTATTGATAAGAAATCAAGATCAACGCAGTAAGGATTACGGCAATATCACTGAAACTTTCCGCCCCGGCCATGCCGACTTCACCTACTGGAATAAATACGGTATTCGTGATCCGCGCGGCGGCGGGCGCTCTTCGGCGCGACTGACGGCACCGGTGGTGGGAGCGGCGGCGATCGCCAAAAAATGGTTGGCGCAACAATTCGGCATCACGTTTCATGGCGGTATGCGTGAATTGGGTGAGCTGGCGATTCCATTTCAAGCTTGGTCGCATACCGCCGATAACCCGTTTTTTGCCCCTACTGGCGATGCCACCCTGATCGCTCGCTTGGAAGACTACATGGATGCACTGCGTAAGGATGGTGACTCGATCGGTGCCCGCATCGACGTGGTGGCCAGCGGTGTGCCGGTCGGTTGGGGGGAACCGATTTATGACAAGCTTGATGCCGAAATTGCGTATGCGATGATGGGTATCAATGCCGTCAAAGGGGTGGAAATCGGTGCCGGCTTCGCCAGCGTGGCGCAGCGTGGTTCTGAGCATGGTGATGAGCTGACACCGAGCGGTTTCATCGGTAATCACGCCGGCGGCATCCTCGGCGGCATCTCGACCGGTCAAGATATTACGGTCTCGATCGCCATCAAACCGACTTCGTCGATACGCACGCCGCGCAATTCTATTGATAAGAATGGTCAAGCGGTGGTGGTGGAAACCTTTGGTCGCCATGATCCTTGCGTCGGCATCCGTGCCACGCCGATTGCCGAAGCCATGCTGGCTTTGGTGTTGATCGATCACGCCTTGCGTCATCGGGCGCAGTGTGGCGATGTGCAGAGCACGCCATTCCCAGCGGCACACTGAGCTTTCTTGTTTCAAAATAATTCACGGTTATTTCGATTGTAATAAGCAAAAAACGAGTGAAAATTCGGCGCATTCTGCTAAAGCTGATTTTTCTCTCGCCTACGCGGGCCGCATTTTTGCCCCTCAGCGTGGTTTTGCGGCGCACAATTGTGGCATAATCAAAGACAAAAATTCGATTCAACTCGGGGTGGCGGACAGTTCTGGTCCGACCTGTGCACGCCGACCTCTCCTTGCAGGCTAGAGACTATGCTTAAAACGCTGTACGACAAATTGTGGGAATCGCATGTAGTGCATTCTGAAGAAGATGGCACGGCAATTCTGTATATCGACCGTCATTTGCTGCATGAAGTGACTAGTCCTCAAGCCTTCGATGGCCTCAAGCTGGCTGGGCGTCAGCCTTGGCGTTTGTCGGCCAATCTGATGGTGGCCGACCACAATGTACCGACTACCAATCGCATTAATGGTATCGACGATCCGACTTCGCGTCTGCAGGTGGAAACGCTCGACGCCAATGCCAAGCAATATGGTATGACGTATTTCGGCATGGCCGATAAACGCCAAGGCATCGTCCATGTGATCGGTCCTGAGCAGGGCGCGACCTTGCCTGGTATGACCGTGGTGTGCGGGGATTCGCATACCTCGACGCACGGGGCTTTCGCTTGCCTCGCGCATGGCATCGGTACTTCGGAAGTCGAACATGTGCTGGCGACGCAAACCTTGATTGCCAAAAAATCCAAAGCCATGCTGGTGCAGGTTGATGGGGTCTTGCCAGCTGGCGTAACGGCCAAAGATATCGTGCTGGCCATCATCGGCAAAATCGGCACGGCCGGTGGTACTGGTTATGCGATCGAATTTGCTGGCAGCAGCATCCGTGCGCTGTCTATGGAAGGTCGCATGACGGTCTGTAATATGGCGATCGAAGCCGGTGCACGCGCCGGTATGATTGCCGTCGACCAAATCACGATAGATTACGTCAAGGGTCGGCCATTGTCGCCGGTCGGACCGCACTGGGATCGCGCACTCGATTACTGGCGCACGCTGCACTCGGATGCCGGCGCGCGTTTTGATCTGGTGGTCACTCTCAATGCTGCCGAAATCAAGCCGCAAGTAACTTGGGGTACCTCGCCCGAAATGGTGGTGGCGATCGATAGCCGCATCCCTGACCCAGACTTGGAAAAAGACGAAGTCAAACGCGATGCCATCGAAAAAGCCTTGGCTTACATGGAATTGAAGCCGAATATGGCGATCACCGATATCCGCATCGATAAAGTGTTCATCGGTTCCTGCACCAATTCACGCATTGAAGATTTACGCGCCGCGGCGGCTGTGGTGCGCGGAAAATTCCGTGCTTCCAATGTCAAGTTGGCATTGGTGGTGCCTGGTTCCGGCTTGGTCAAAGATCAGGCTGAGCGTGAAGGTTTGGACCGGATTTTCCGTGACGCCGGCTTTGAATGGCGCGAACCAGGTTGCTCTATGTGCTTGGCCATGAATGCCGACCGACTCGAACCGGGTGAGCGTTGTGCCTCTACCTCGAATCGCAATTTCGAGGGACGTCAAGGGCAGGGCGGTCGCACCCATTTGGTGTCGCCGGCGATGGCAGCGGCGGCCGGTATTGCCGGTCACTTCGTCGACGTGCGCGCGCTGTAATCAACACAGTGGAATCAATGACCGTACTCCCGTTTGGGCGTGCAAGGGAAAAATGATGAAAAAATTCTATACCATACTGATTTGCCTGACTGGTTTGCTCGCCGTGAGTGCGTGTAATACCGTGCAAGGCATAGGCAAAGATGTCAAAAAAGCTGGCGAAGCCGTTGAAAGCGTCGGCAAGAAATAACGATCATGGAAAAATTTACTATACATAGCGGTTTGGTGGCACCGATGGATCGTGCTAATGTCGATACCGATGCCATTATTCCAAAACAATTTCTCAAGTCGATACTGCGTACCGGCTTTGGCCCGAACCTGTTCGATGAGTGGCGCTATCTCGATCACGGCGAACCCGGCATCGATAACAGTCGGCGTCCGCTGAACCCCGATTTCGTGCTCAATCAAGCGCGCTATCAAGGTGCCTCGATACTGTTGGCGCGCAAAAATTTCGGTTGCGGTTCCTCGCGTGAGCATGCACCGTGGGCGCTCGATCAGTATGGCTTTCGCTGCGTGATTGCGCCGAGTTTTGCCGATATTTTTTATAATAACTGCTTCAAAAATGGCTTGCTGCCTATCGTCTTGCCGGAAGCGCAGATCGATCGCTTATTCCATGATGTCAAAGCCTTTCCGGGCTTTCATCTGGTCGTCGATCTGGCGGCGCAAGTCGTTACCAGCAGCGATGGCAGTCTGGTCATGCCATTTGAAGTGGATGCTTTCCGTAAATTTTGCCTGCTCAATGGTCTCGATGAAATCGGTTTAACGCTGCGTCAAGCCGATAAAATTCGCGCCTTCGAAGAGCGCCACCTGGCGGCGCAACCATGGTTGGCCAACACGATTTAATAGAATAAAACGATAAAAATATGAAGATAGCAATCTTACCTGGCGACGGCATTGGACCGGAAATCGTTGAGCAAGCGGTACAAGTGCTCAATGCACTGGGCGAATCGTTCGAAATGGAAACCGCACCGGTCGGCGGTGCCGGCTACGAAGCTTCCGGGCATCCGCTGCCCGATGCCACGCTTAAATTGGCGCAAGATGCCGATGCCATTCTGTTTGGTGCCGTCGGTGACTGGAAATACGATACGTTGGACCGTCCGCTGCGGCCTGAGCAAGCGATACTTGGCTTGCGTAAACATTTGAAATTGTTTGCCAATCTGCGTCCGGCGATTTTGTATCCGGAACTCGCCGGTGCGTCTTCGCTCAAGCCTGAGGTGGTGTCGGGTCTCGATATTTTGATTATCCGCGAACTGACTGGTGACATCTATTTCGGTCAGCCGCGTGGTGTGCGCATCTGTCCGGATGGGCCGTTCAAAGGTGAGCGTGAGGGTTTTGATACCATGCGCTATGCTGAAAGTGAAATTCGGCGCATTGCGCATGTGGCCTTTCAAACCGCGCAAAAACGCAGCAAACGTCTGACCAGCGTCGACAAAGCCAATGTGCTCGAGACCTTCCAATTCTGGAAAGATATCGTTACCGATGTGCATCGCGAATATCCCGATGTGGCACTCGACCATATGTATGTCGACAATGCTGCCATGCAGTTGGTGCGCGCGCCGAAACGCTTTGATGTGATCGTTACCGGCAATATGTTCGGCGATATTCTGTCCGATCAAGCGGCGATGTTGACCGGCTCTATCGGCATGTTGCCATCGGCTTCACTCGACGCCAATAATAAAGGCTTGTATGAGCCTTCGCATGGCTCGGCACCTGATATCGCCGGCCAAGGCATCGCCAACCCTCTGGCGACGATTTTGTCGGCAGCGATGATGTTGCGCTACTCGCTCAATAAAGCCGAGCAAGCCGACCGCATAGAGCTGGCGGTAAAAAAAGTATTGGCACAGGGATTACGTACCGCCGATATCTACGAAGCCGGCACGACTCAGGTTGGCACGGCCGAAATGGGGCGCGCCGTGGTAGCTGCATTGGCGCAGTAATTACGGAATCGACAGGCACGATGGCGGGCAGGGACTTCCTGCATATTTTAGGGAAAAATGATGAAATTGGTGGGTTTGGTAGGTTGGCGTGGAATGGTGGGCTCGGTCCTGATGCAGCGTATGCAAGAGGAAGGGGACTTTGCTGATATTGAACCGGTATTCTTTTCTACTTCGAACAGCGGCGCAACTGCGCCGGCGATGGCAAAGAATGAAAAGACACTGAAAGACGCCAACGATATTACGGCGCTGAAAAAGTGCGACATCATTATTACCTGCCAAGGTGGTGACTATACCAATGAAATTTTCCCGCAATTGCGCGCGGCCGGTTGGAATGGCCATTGGATCGATGCTGCTTCGAGCTTGCGGATGAATGACGATGCCGTGATCGTGCTCGATCCGGTCAATTTGCCAGTGATTAAAGATGCGCTCGTCAAAGGGCAAAACAATTGGGTCGGTGGAAATTGTACCGTCAGTTGCATGCTCATGGGTGTAGGCGCCTTGTATAAGGCGGGCTTGGTTGAGTGGATGAGTACTCAGACTTACCAAGCGGCTTCCGGCGGTGGCGCGCAACATATGCGCGAATTGCTCACGCAATATGGCACCCTGTACAGCGAAGTACGTGCTTTGCTCGATGATCCACGCAGCGCGATTTTAGAAATCGATAGGCTGATCATTGCCAAGCAACGCTCTTTGACGGCAGCGGAAACGGCGAATTTCGGCGTACCACTCGGTGGTTCGCTGATTCCGTGGATCGATAAAGATCTCGGTGACGGCATGTCGAAAGAAGAATGGAAGGGCATGGCCGAAACCAATAAGATACTCGGGCTCGGTGCCGCCTACGGCAGCAGTGCGATTCCGGTCGATGGTTTTTGCATACGCATCGGTGCGATGCGCTGCCATAGTCAGGCGCTGACCTTCAAATTAAAGCAAGATGTGCCGCTGGCTGATATTGAAGCGATGATTGCTGCTGATAATGAATGGGTCAAAGTTGTTCCGAACACACGTCACGACAGTGTGCGTGATCTGACTCCCGTCGCCGTGACCGGCACCATGACGATACCGGTCGGTCGTATTCGTAAGCTGGCAATGGGCCCTGAATATGTCGGCGCGTTCACGGTCGGGGATCAATTGTTGTGGGGTGCGGCAGAACCCTTGCGTCGTATGTTGCGTATTCTGATCGACTGAGACAACGTGAATTTGTGTTGTGCGCGGTGAAAAAAAGGGGAGCTGTGGCTTCCCTTTTTTGCGCGAGTAATGAAAAATCCGCAAATAATTCGAGGAAAACCTCAGAATTGTTAAATGGCAACAACATTTAGGCAACTTCCCTCACTGCTAGGCTTCTTAATGTATTTACCATGGGGATAATTCGCGGTAAGCTTGCAGCGCAAACTGTGCGCGCTGATTAGATTGCAATCTGTTGCTGCGCTTGATTGTGTCGGTGCCTTTCCCCGCGGACTTTATTCGCCAAATTCCCAATATGTCTGACAAAATGTATAAACAAAAAAGAACATCTGTGATTTCTCTGGGACGCAAAGCTTTGAGCGTCGCGGTTGCCTCGACCTTGTTGCTGGCAGCCGGCGCGCAGGCGACCGGGCTCGGGCGTCTGACTGTTTTGTCAGCGCTGGGTCAGCCGCTCAATGCTGAAATAGAATTGACTGCACCGAATAAAGATGAAATTGACTCCCTGGCGCCTAAGCTGGCATCGGTCGAAGCGTTTCGTCAGGCGAATATTGAATTGAGTCCGAGCTTACAATCGCTGCGCTTTACCATTGTGGCGCGCGGAAACGGCTATGTGATCAAAGTCGCTTCTTCGCAAGCGATGAATGAGCCGTTCGTCGACATGTTATTGGAAATGACCTCATCGAACGGCAAGTTGTTACGTGAGTACACCTTCTTGCTGGATCCGGCTGAATTGCGCAACAGTCAATCGCCGCAAGTCAGTAATCCTGCCTTAGTCGCACAGAAAACAGCGAGTACGCCGACACCACTGGCGGCCCGTGCTGCGCCTGCTGGGTCTGCCGCGCCGGCTGCCATTGCGGCGGTGGCGGCCGAAGTAGCGGCCGAGATGGCAGCGAAAAAAAAACCGCAGACAGCGGCTAAGCCGGTCGGTGAATATACGGTCAAGTCTGGCGATACCTTGGGTAAGCTGGCTGCCAACTACAAGCCTGAGGGCGTCTCGCTCGATCAAATGTTAGTGAGTCTGTACCGCAGCAACCCACAAGCCTTCGCCGGTAAGAATATGAATCGCCTTAAGGTTGGGCAAATTCTGGCGCTGCCCGATGCCGATGCTATCCGTGCCGCCGATGGCCGTGCCGCGCGCGCGGTGGTGGTGGCGCATGCGAGCGACTTCAATGCCTATCGCCAGAAATTGGCTGATTCTGTGTCGCGTGCGCCGGCCTCGAAAGAGCTTGCCGCGACCAAGCAGAGTGCAACTGGCAGTATTACCAGTCAGGTCAAAGAATCGGCCGCGCCTGGTGCTGATTCGCCCGATAAACTGAAACTCTCCAAAGCGGCCCCGACGGCCGCTGCCAATGCGGGTAACGGCAAAAGTGCCGTGGATGAAGATAAAATTGCCAAAGACCGTGCTGCAGTCGATGCTGCTAATCGGGTCAAGGAGTTGGAAAAAAATGTAGGTAATTTGCAGCATTTGCTGGACTTGAAAAATCAAGACTTGGCGAATAAAGAGGCTGAAATCAGTGCCAAACAAGCGCAAGCGAAAGTCGATGCCAAAGCAGTATCAGCAAGCGTTACTGCGACTGCCGCTTCGGCAGCCGCAGTGACCGCTCCAGCAGCGGCCACATTGCCGGCAGTGGCGTCGGCTGTGGCTGCTGCGTCGGAGCCGGCGGCAGCCAGTGTTGCAGCGACCAGCAAACCGCGCCGCAAGATCGTCGCGCCACCGCCGCCACCGCCGGAAGTCAGCATTTGGGATGAATGGTCGGACTGGCTCATGCCGGGTGGTGCTGTGTTGCTCGCCGTATTGGCCGGCGCCGGGGTATGGTTGAATAACCGTAAGAAAAAACTGCAGCAATTTGAAGACAGTATTTTGACCGGTTCAAGCATGAAGGCGAACTCCATGTTCGGTTCGACCGGCGGTCAAAGTGTCGACACCAATAACAGCGTGTTCAATTCCAACTTTGCGCCGTCTGCCAGTCAGCTCGATGCCAATGAAGTGGATCCGGTCGCCGAAGCCGATGTGTACATTGCTTATGGCCGCGATTCTCAGGCGGAAGAAATTTTAAAAGAAGCCTTGCGTACGCAGCCTGATCGCCATGCGGTGCGGGTAAAATTGTTGGAAATTTATTTTGCTCGCAAAGATGCCAAATTGTTCGAACGTCTGGCCAGTGAACTGTATGGCATGACCAGTGGCGAAGGCGACGAATGGGCGCAAGCCGCCTCGATGGGGATTGTGCTTGAGCCGGGTAATCCTTTGTATGTCGGTGGTAAGGCGAAAACCGAACTCAATTATGGTGCTGCGCTCGGCTCGGCCACGCAGCCGCTGGAAGATTTGGATCCGGAAGCTTTGCTCGGTAATTCACTCTCGCGCGATATGCTCGATGCGATCAGTGTCATCGATACGGCCTCGCATGAAGAAGTCGCCGTCGACAATGGCCTCGACTTTGATCTTGGCATGGGTTTCGGTGATGCAGAAGTGCCGACCATTCCTGAGCCGGTAGTTCGTAAGGAAGAAGCGACCCCGGAAGTGCTGCCGGAAGTCGATTTTGGTACCATTGATTTTGATTTCAGTGAAGCGCCAACTGCGCCGCCGCTGCCATCGGTTGCCGCGGCCGCGCTGGAAGAGCCGGAATTCGGTCTGGCTGACAGCTTGAGTGCGGAGTTGCCAGAGATATTGCAGGAAAACGCGCCGGAACCGGCCCCGGTTGATTTGGCTTCACCGTTCGAATTTGATTTGTCCGGGATTGATCTCGATCTCGATACGCCGCTCGCTGTTGTGTCAGAGCCTGAAACGGCGGCAGTGGAGCAGCCGGAAAATGCGGAAATGTCGACCAAGCTTGATCTGGCCGTGGCCTACCATGAAATCGGCGATAAAGAAGGTGCGCGTGAATTGTTGGATGAAGTTCTCAAGGGTGGCAGCAGCAGCCAAAAAGAACGTGCCAACGGCATGCTTGCGCAAATGAGCTGATACGGAGACGTAATTCTGCGGGCACCTTATTTCAGGTGCCCGTTTTTGTTTTTTGAACGGATGAATGCTTGTGGAACGGCTTGTGAAACGATTGGTTTTAGGTGTGCAGTATGATGGTGCGGATTGGCATGGCTGGCAAACTCAGCCTGATGGTCACACCGTACAGGATGCATTGGAGCGTGCTTTGCAGCAGTTTTGCGGCGCGCCGGTGAGTACCGTCTGCGCCGGACGCACCGATGCCGGTGTGCATGGGCTAGAGCAAGTAGTGCACTTTGACAGCGATTTAAGGCGTGCACCGTATTCTTGGGTGAATGGCGTCAATGCCTTTTTGCCTGCCAGTATAGCTGTGCAATGGGCTAAAGAACTGCCGCTCGACCCCTTGTCGCAGGACAATTTTCATGCTCGTTTCAGCGCCAGGGCGCGTACTTATCATTATGTTTTATATAATGCGCGGATACGTAAGCCGATGTGGGTGGGCCGCGCCGGATGGGTGTTTCGGCCGCTCGAGGTCGAGCCTATGCGCGAGGCAGCGCGTCATTTGATCGGCGAACATGATTTTTCAGCCTTTCGTGCCGCCGCCTGTCAAGCGAAAACACCGGTCAAACATTTATACGATTTGCAAATCCGCCAGCAAGGAGAGTTGATTGTCTTCAGTTTGCGAGCCAGCGCTTTTCTTCATCACATGGTCAGGAATATCGTCGGCTCCTTGCTGGCGGTCGGACAGGGTAAGCATAGCCCAGAGTGGCTGGCAGAAGTCTTGCAGAGTCGCGACCGTAGCCTGGCAGCACCGACTTTCATGCCTGACGGCTTATATCTGGCAAAAATCGATTACGAAAAAAAATGGGAATTGCCACAAGCGGAGTCGGATAGCTTGCCTGATTTCTTGTCGCTTTAATCATTCATCTCTGCGTCAGCGATGATTTCTCGGTTTTCCCCTCTGAAATCCGGTAAAATGACGTTTTGCAAAACTCCGGACTAACGGTGTTTGCTTGGCGGCTGTTGCCTGTATCAGCGTGCTGTTACAGTGAAAAGCAGCGCCACGTAGCGTGTTTGTCGCCGCAGTAAGAACGCCAAAAACGGCGAAATCGCGTTGCTTGCGGCTCGCCGCGGCACGCCTTTTGACTCCCGTTACCATTGTCCGCCGGCATTTTTTAAGCCGGTCTTCGCCTCACCTTAGTAATTTTTAGTATTCAATGAAAAACATCCGCAATTTTTCTATTATTGCCCATATTGACCATGGCAAATCCACGCTGGCTGATCGCATCATTCAATTGTGTGGCGGCTTGTCCGATCGCGAAATGGAAGCGCAAGTCCTCGATTCGATGGATATCGAACGCGAACGCGGAATCACCATCAAAGCGCAAACCGCTGCGCTGCATTACAAGGCCAAAGACGGCCAGGTGTATAACCTCAATCTGATCGATACGCCCGGTCACGTCGATTTCAGTTATGAAGTCAGCCGCTCGCTGTCGGCCTGCGAAGGGGCTTTGTTAGTGGTGGATGCCTCACAAGGGGTGGAAGCGCAAACGGTGGCGAACTGCTATACGGCGATTGAATTGGGCGTTGAAGTCGTACCGGTGCTCAATAAAATTGATTTGCCCTCGGCCGATCCCGATAATGCCTGTGCCGAAATTGAAGAAGTGATCGGCATTGATGCCAGCGAAGCCGTACATTGCTCGGCCAAGACTGGTCTCGGCGTCATCGATGTGATCGAATCGCTGATCGCCAAAGTGCCGGCGCCGAGCGGTGATGTGACTGCGCCTTTGCAGGGTTTGATCGTCGATTCTTGGTTCGATAATTATGTCGGCGTGGTCATGCTGGTGCGTATCATGAATGGTACCTTGCGTCCTAAGGATAAAATCCTGTTCATGGCGACCGAAGCGCAGCATTTGGTTGAAAGTGTCGGTGTCTTTACGCCCAAGTCGGTGGGGCGCGATCATTTGTCGGCTGGTCAAGTTGGTTTTGTGATCGCCGGTATTAAAGAACTCAAGTCGGCCAAGGTCGGTGATACGATCACGGTCGCCAATCGTCCGGCCGCGGCGCCTTTGCCAGGCTTCCAGGAAGTGCAGCCGCAAGTGTTTGCCGGTTTGTTCCCGGTCGAAGCCAATCAGTATGATGCGCTGCGCGATTCGCTGGAAAAACTCAAGCTCAATGACGCGGCCCTGATGTATGAGCCGGAAGTGTCGCAAGCGCTTGGTTTCGGCTTCCGTTGTGGTTTCCTCGGCTTGTTGCACATGGAAATCGTGCAGGAACGTTTGGAACGTGAATTCGACATGGATCTCATCACCACGGCGCCAACGGTGATTTATGAAGTCGTGATGGCAGATGGTAGTATCTTGATGGTAGATAATCCATCGAAAATGCCAGAACCATCGAAAATCCAAGAAATTCGTGAACCTATCGTCACGGTCAATTTGTATATGCCGCAGGAATATGTCGGTTCGGTGATTACCTTGTGTACTTCCAAGCGTGGCGTACAGCTCGATATGAATTATCATGGTCGTCAGGTAAAACTGACCTATGAAATTCCTATGGCTGAAATTGTGCTCGATTTCTTTGATCGCCTCAAGTCCACCTCGCGCGGTTACGCCTCCATGGATTATGAATTCAAAGAATACCGCGCTGCCGATGTGGTGAAAGTCGATATGCTGATCAACGCTGAAAAAGTTGATGCGTTGGCAATTATTGTTCATCGCGCCAATAGTCACTATCGTGGTCGTGCCGTTGCTGCAAAAATGCGAGAATTGATTCCGCGTCAGATGTTCGATGTCGCGATTCAGGCCGCCATCGGTGCTAACATCATTTCACGTGAAAACGTGAAGGCTTTGCGTAAAAACGTCTTGGCAAAATGTTATGGTGGCGATATCAGCCGCAAACGCAAGTTATTGGAAAAACAAAAGGCAGGTAAGAAACGCATGAAGCAAGTCGGTTCTGTTGAGATACCGCAAGAAGCTTTCCTGGCAATTTTACAAGTGGATGAAAAATGAGTTTTCAATCGATTTTAGGCAATTTTGCATTGATTTTATTTGTGCTCACGATTGCTACCGGCATCATCTGGTTTCTTGATGTGTTTGTGTTGGCGAAACAGCGCCGCGCCGCGGCCGATTTGGCCTTGGCAGAATACGATGCACGCATCGCTAAGCTGACCGCCGAAGGCATCCGTGTGGAAGAAAACAAGCGCGCCGAAATCGCCGCGAGTATTTTGCGTCAACCGCTGTGGGTTGAGTATTCGGGCAGTTTTTTCCCCGTTATTGCTCTGGTGTTTTTCTTACGCTCGTTTTTGTACGAACCCTTCAAGATTCCTTCGAGCTCGATGTTGCCGACCTTGTATGTCGGTGATCTGATCTTGGTCAATAAATTCAATTATGGTATTCGTTTGCCGGTACTCAACAAGAAGGTCATCGAAATCGGCAATCCCCAGCGCGGCGACGTGATGGTGTTCAAGTACCCGGAAGATATCTCGGTCGATTACATTAAACGTGTCGTCGGTGTGCCCGGTGATACCGTCGTCTATAAAAATAAACGCTTGAGCATTAACGGCAACGAGCTCAGCTATCAGGCTTTGCCCGATTTTCTCGACGAAGAACGGCTCAGTTATTCCAAGCAATATGCGGAAAATCTGACCGGCGTCGAACACCGCATTCTCAATGATGAGCAGCGCCCATCCTTTGTCAGCGATCCGCATAATTTCCCGAAACGTGAAAATTGCAGTTACAACGCCGAAGGATTTTCTTGCGTCGTGCCGGAAAAGCAATATTTCATGATGGGTGATAATCGCGACAACAGTCTCGACAGTCGCTATTGGGGCTTTGTGCCCGATGAGAATATTGTCGGTAAAGCTTTCTTCATTTGGATGAATTTAGGGAATATCAAGCGTATCGGCGGTTTCCATTAATCCCCACTCGGAGCACACTTTCATGCATAATTTGGCCCCTACTCAGCTGCCTGCGCAGCGCGGCATTTCGCTCGTCGGCATGCTGTTGTCTATGGGCGTGTTGGTTCTCTTGGCTATTTTGGCAGCGAAAGTGGTGCCGACAGTGATAGAGTACAACTCCGTCAAGCGCGCTATCGTGGCTGCCAAAGCCGGTGCCAGCACGGCCAATGAAATCAAGCTTGCCTTTGATCGGCAAGCCGAAGTCGGCTACATCACCTCCATCAGCAGCAAAGATTTGAGCATCGATGCTAACGGTGGCGATGTGATTGTGAGCTTTTCGTATCAGAAAAAAATTCCTTTATTTGGACCGGCGAGCTTGTTGCTGGAATATCAAGGTACCACGGCGACTAATGGTGTTATTGCCAAAAAGCCAGAATAAGCAGATGCACGTATGAATCTTCAACTATTGCAAAATAGACTGGGGCACCAGTTCAGTCACCCCGCTTTATTGCAGCAGGCTTTAACGCACCGTAGTCATAGTGTGTTGCACAATGAACGCTTGGAATTTCTCGGCGATTCGATTTTAAACTGCGTGGTCGCATCAGTCTTGTTCGATAGTTTTGCCGATATCGATGAGGGTGATTTGTCACGGGTGCGGGCCAACTTGGTTAAGCAGCAATCTTTGTATGAAATTGCTCAGCGCATAGAATTGTCACAGTTTTTGCGCTTGGGCGAAGGCGAATTGAAGTCGGGCGGCTTTCGCCGGCCTTCGATTCTCGCCGATACGCTCGAAGCCTTGTTCGGTGCGGTGTTTCTCGATGCCGGTTTTGATGTCGCCAAAGAAGTGATCCGTTCTTTGTATGCGCCAGTATTGGAATCGGTCGATCCGACCACGCTCGGCAAAGATGCCAAAACTTTGCTGCAAGAATTTCTGCAAAGTAAAAAAATCGCGCTGCCGCAGTACAACGTCGTCGCCACCCATGGTGCGGCGCACAGCCAAGAATTCGAAATCGAATGCTTGGTACCCAAGCTTGACATTCAAGTGTTTGGTGCCGGCGGCAGTCGCCGTGCCGGTGAGCAAGCCGCCGCCAAGTTGGCACTTGAAACTGCGATGGCGGCGCTGGCGCGGATGCCGGCCGCGCGCAAAGCCAAGCCGCGTTCGGCACAATTGAAATTGGCCGGTATTGCCACCGCTCAATCGAATGGGGCGAGCCCATCCGAGAGCAAAAAATCGACAGCAAATGCTGATCTCGAACGGGGTGAGGCGCGTGCCGCCAGCCCTGGTCACCACCCTAAAACAGCGTGAGCAACCCCATGAATCCTATCGTAGACAATCCGGAATTTCGTTGCGGGTACATTGCCATCGTCGGCCGTCCGAATGTTGGTAAATCAACCTTGATGAACGCCTTGATCGGTGCCAAAGTCAGTATTACTTCGCGCAAGGCGCAAACCACGCGCCATCGTATTACCGGCATTCAAACCAAAGATCAGACCCAGTATATTTACGTTGATACCCCGGGTTTTCAGACGCGCCATGCCAATCCGCTCAACCGCACACTCAATCGCACGGTCACCACTACGCTCACGGCTTCCGACGCGATTCTGTTCCTGATCGAGGCGGGCACCTTCGGCGCGGCCGATCAGCAAGTCATCGATCTGCTGCCGAAAGACGTGCCATGTATTTTGGTCATCAATAAATCGGACCGCGTCAAAGATAAAGCCGTGATGATGCCGTTTGCGCAAAAAATTGCTGCCTTGTTTCCATTCGCAGCGATTGTGCCGGTATCGGCGACCTTGCGCTTCCAATTAGAAAATTTGGAAGGCGAGATTCGTCAATTTTTACCGCTCAACCCACCGGTTTTCGCCGAAGACGACATCACCGACCGTAGTGAAAAATTCCTCGCTACCGAAATCGTGCGCGAAAAATTATTCCGTTTCGTCGGCGACGAATTACCTTACACCAGCACAGTCTTGATCGAAAAGTTTGAGCAGGAAGGGAATCTGCGCCGTATTTTCATTGCCATTCTGGTCGATCGTGACGGTCATAAATCGATGGTTATCGGTAATAAGGGCGCACGTTTGAAAGATATCTCCTCGCAATCGCGCGTGGATATGGAAAAACTGTTCGGTGGCCCGGTTTATTTGGAAATTTGGGTCAAAGTCAAATCGGGTTGGGCCGATAACGAAGCCGGTCTGCGTGCCTACGGTTACGAGTAAGTCAAACCATGAGCGAGGCGGTCAGCGTCGTTGACAGTGCAGTCGCATCCGCGGCGCGCAAAGCCATACCGAAACGGCCGCCGAGCGTGCGCGAATTACGTGTGCATCAACAACCGGGTTTCGTGCTGCATTCTTGGCCGCACAAGGAAACCAGTCTCATCATCGACGTCTTGACACGCGACTACGGCCGTATCGCCTTAGTTGCGAAAGGTGCCAAGCGCCCCCATTCGCAATTGCGCAGCGTATTGCAAACTTTTCAGCCTTTGCAACTGAGTTGGACCGGTAAATCTGAATTACGTATCCTGACTGGTGCCGATTGGGTAGGCGGTATGTTGCCGCTGGAGAAGTCTGCGCTATTGTGCGGTTTTTACCTCAATGAATTGCTGGTGAAATTTCTGATGCGCGATGAAGCCCACGCTGCCTTGTTCGATCAGTATGTCGCCAGTCTCAATCAACTCGGCCATCAACAGGCTGCTCCCACGGTTTTGCGGCAGTTTGAGTTGGTCTTGTTGCGTGAATCCGGCTTGCTCAGTGACTTGAGTTTTTGCACGCACAGTCGGACCAGCGTGTTGGCTGAACAAAGTTATATAATTGATCCTGAACTCGGTGCGCGACCGGTGCGCATCGATGACGCCGCGCCTGTCGTGCTGGGTAAAACTTTACTCGATATGTGCGCCGCCGATTACAGCGATGCGCAGACGCGCTATCAAAGCAAAATGCTGATGCGCTTCTTACTCACCCATCATTTGCACGGCGCAGTTTTAAACACCCGACAAATTTTGATCGACTTACAGAATTTATGAATATTCATCAGCAGCGGCAAGTGATAGAGCTCGGTGTTTCTCTGCGCCCTTTGGTTCGACTTTGCCAGGCCGGCGAAATCGATACGGCGAGCTTGACTCAACTGGCTGGTTTGGCGGAGCAAGCTGGTGCTGATGCACTCAGTTATGCGCTCAGCTGTGCGATGGATGCCGTGCCACTGCAATTGCCGCAGCTCGCTATGCCTGTCACTACCTGGGTTGACATCGATGCCTGTGCCGCCTTGGATACCAATGCGCCACAGAAAATCATGCTGTGCGGTGCAAACACGGCAGCTCTCGATCTGCTGCAAGACTTGGCACGGGTACGTGCTTGCGTAGCTGGCTTGCAAGCTACTGGCAGGGTCGTCAGCTTACTGCTGGCACCAGACAGCGCGCAACTTCAGGCGGCCGCGGCCATCGGCATCGACAGGGTGATGCTGGCCACTCATGAGTACGCTGCTGCCACTAGTGCGGATGCGCTGGCAGTTGCACTCGATAGCTTGGCGGTTGCGCTGGCTGCCGGCATCCGCTGCGGTTTGCGGCTGCAGGCTGGCGGCGGTCTGACGTATACCAATGTTGTGGCACTGGCTGCCATGCCCGACCTGGAGCGGATAGAACTCGGCCGTGCTGTGTTTGCGCGTGCCCTCGTCAGTGGTTGGGAAGTGGCGGTACGTGATGCCAAGGCCGTGTTGGTGCGTGCCCGGGTGGCGGCGCGGGTCGCGCAATGATATACGGCATCGGTACTGACATCGTCGACGTCGCCCGTATCGAGCGCGCTTGGACGCGCCACGGTCAGCGCTTCGCCGAAAAAATACTCGGTGAGCAGGAGTTGCAGGTGTTTGCCGAACGTCAGGCACAAGCGGTCTTGCGCGGCGTCCTGTATCTGGCTACCCGGTTTGCTGCCAAGGAAGCGTTTTCCAAAGCCATCGGTACCGGCGTGCGCTGGCCGATGACACTGCAAAACATGCAAACCTTGCCGGCCGAGCATGGTCGTCCGGTGGTATTTGTCAGCGGCAGCTTGCAACAGTGGATGGCGGCACGCGGCCTGCGCGCACACATTTCGGTCAGTGATGAAATCGGTCAAGTAGTCGCCTTTGCCATTGTCGAACAAGACACGGCTGCGTGTGGCGGCGACAGCGCAGTGAGCTCGACATGACATCTGAGATACCCGCTGATATAGCGCCAAATTCTGAGCCCGATGTGGCCGTGATCTCGGTGGCCCGTCAACTGGTGCTCGACACCGTCGCCAAATTGCCGCATTTGCCCGGCGTGTACCGTTATTTTGATGATCAAGATCAGGTGCTGTATGTCGGTAAGGCGCGCGATTTAAAAAAACGCGTGACCACCTATTTTCTCAAAACCGTGTCGAGTCCGCGCATCGCCATGATGGTCGCAAAAATCGCCCGCTTGGAAACCACCGTGACACGCAGCGAAGCCGAAGCGTTGATCCTGGAAAATAATTTAATCAAGGCGCTGCGGCCGCGCTACAACATCTTGTTTCGCGATGATAAATCCTATCCGTATTTAAAAATCACCAACGAAACCACGCCGCGCATGACCTATTATCGCGGTGCCGTCGACCGCAAGCACCAGTATTTCGGGCCTTTCCCATCGGGCTGGGCGGTGAAAGAGTCGATGCAAATACTGCAGAAAGTATTCTTACTGCGCAGTTGTGAAGACAGTGTGTTTGCCAATCGCACACGACCCTGCTTGCTGCATCAAATTCAACGCTGCAGCGCCCCCTGTGTCGACCTCATCACACCGGAAGACTATCGCGAAGATGTTGGCCATGCCGCCGATTTTCTGCGTGGTCGTCAGCTCGAAGTGATGGCGACCTTAGAGCGGAAAATGCTCGCTTATGCCGAAGAGCTCAAATTTGAGCAGGCCGCGGCGATCCGCAATCAAATGTCGGCGCTCTCCAAGGTGCTGCATCAGCAAAGCATGGAAACCACCGGCAATGCCGATGTCGATATCATCGCCGTCATCGTCGAGGGCGGGCGCGCTTGTGTGAATTTGGCGATGATACGCGGTGGCCGCCACCTCGGCGATCGCGCGTATTTCCCCAGCCATGTTGACGATGCCCGCGTGACTGCCGAAGAGAGTATGGAAAGTGAAGTGATGGCGGCGTTTCTGGCGCAGCATTATGTCGATCAATTTATTCCGGCCACATTGGTGCTCAATATCGCCTTCGATGCGCCAGATTTAATGCTGGCCTTGAGCGAACAATGCGGGCATAAAATCTATCTGTCATTGCAGCCGCAAGAACAGCGCCGCATCTGGTTGGAGATGGCGCAAAAAGGTGCTGAGCTGGCGCTGGCGCGTTTATTGTCGGAGCAGGGCTCGCAACAAAGCCGCACGCGTGCCTTGGTCAGTATGCTTGAGCTGGAAATTGCCGAGCTCGATGAGTTGCGCGTCGAATGTTTCGACATCAGTCACATGCATGGCGAAGCCACTCAGGCCTCGTGCGTGGTGTATCAACATCATGCGATGCAAAGCGCCGAATACCGCCGCTACAACATCAAAGACATCACGCCCGGCGATGACTATGCTGCGATGCGTCAGGTACTGATGCGACGCTATGAGCGGATTCGGAATGCGGATGCCGACAGTGGCGCGCGTATGCCCGATGTAGTGCTGATCGATGGCGGCAAGGGCCAAGTTGAAATGGCACGCCAAGTATTCGTCGAGTTAGCGCTCGATATCAGCCTCATCGTCGGCGTCGCCAAAGGGGAAGGGCGCAAGGTCGGCCTGGAAACCCTGGTGTTCGTTGATGGGCGCGCAGAAAAAGAACTGGGCAAGGAATCGGCGGCGCTGATGCTGATCGCCCTGATTCGCGACGAAGCGCATCGCTTTGCCATCACCGGCATGCGCGCCAAACGCGATAAGGCGCGGCAATCCTCGCAACTCGAAGAAATCGATGGGGTCGGGGTGAAGCGGCGGCAAAAGCTGTTGGTGCGCTTCGGCGGCCTCAAGGGCGTGTCCGATGCCAGCGTTGAAGAATTGGCCAGCGTCGATGGTATATCGCAGCAATTGGCAGAAGAAATTTACAAGCGCTTACGTTAGCGAAATATAATTGAGCTTATCCGCCGCGAGAGATGCAGCAAACCAGCGCTGACTGCGGCCATGCTTTTCGATCACGATCACACAGAACAGACTGTCATGCCACTGAATTTCCCTATTTTACTGACCTGGTTGCGGGTTGCCCTCATTCCTCTGGTGGTGGGCGTGTTCTATCTGCCTGACAATTGGCTGACGCCGTTTGACAAGAGTTTGGCATCCACCATCGTGTTCGTGGTGGCGGCCATCACTGATTGGTTTGACGGTTTTTTGGCGCGGCGTTGGAACCAAACTTCCTCGTTCGGTGCCTTTCTCGATCCGGTGGCTGATAAGCTGATGGTGGCGGGGGCGCTGCTGGTGCTGGTGCAGCTTGATCGCGTTAATGCCGTGATCGCCTTCGTTATCATCGGCCGCGAGATCACCATCTCGGCGCTACGCGAATGGATGGCGCTGATCGGGGCATCCAAGTCGGTCGCTGTCAGTTCGCTGGGAAAAATCAAAACCACGGCGCAGATGGTGGCGATTCCCATGCTCTTGTATTACGATGATTTTTTCGGTGTCATTCATACTGCGTTGTTGGGATCGGTACTATTATTGGTGGCAGCGGTGTTGACGGTTTGGTCGATGTTTTATTATTTGCGCCGGGCGTGGCCGCTGATTAAAGAGTCAACCGAGAAACTCGACTAGCTCGCTTGACAGAATTCTAAAATCCTATATAATTCTGGTCTTCGTCGATGCGGGAATAGCTCAGTTGGTAGAGCGCAACCTTGCCAAGGTTGAGGTCGAGAGTTCGAGCCTCTTTTCCCGCTCCATTGTTTCAATATGACGAAAATTGGCAGCAGTAAAGTAGTGAATCATTGGCAACGATTGTAGTAATAGTAGGACCAAGCGCGGGAGTAGCTCAGTTGGTAGAGCGCAACCTTGCCAAGGTTGAGGTCGAGAGTTCGAGCCTCTTCTCCCGCTCCAG
>NZ_JASJVS010000069.1:0-18866 GCF_035019605.1 Undibacterium sp. 5I2
TCCCAGTCATCTTTATTTTCCTCGTTTAGGTAATTATTCCTCCTATTGAGGTGTCCGTAAACATTAGACCATTACAGTTGTTAATGGTGGAGCGCTTACGATCAATTTGGATTGCAGCGAGTTCTGTCGATGCATTTGGATCACACTAAAGTCAGAACTGATGTTAGGTCAATTTGATTAAAAAAAGCCCAATAGAAAAATTGGGCTTTTTTGCTTTTGTTTAAATAATTTATCGATTTTAAGATAAATTACGAATGGTTGAGTTTACGACTGTAATGAACAGTTTACGACTATATTAAGCGGGAATAGTCAATTACACTGCTTACCCAATCACTCCACCGTCACACTCTTCGCCAAATTCCGCGGCTTATCGACATCGGTACCACGCGCGAGCGCGGTGTGATAGGCCAGCAGTTGCAAAGGTATGGTATGCAAAATCGGTGACAATTGGCCGTAATGCTCGGGCAAGCGGATGACGTGTACGCCTTCGCTGGCTTTGATGTGGGAGTCGGCGTCGGCAAACACGAACAACTCGCCGCCGCGGGCGCGTACTTCTTGTAAGTTCGATTTCAACTTCTCGATCAAGACGTCATTCGGTGCGACTGTCACTACCGGCATTTCCTTGGTTACCAGCGCCAGCGGACCATGTTTCAATTCGCCGGCCGGATAGGCTTCGGCGTGGATGTAGGAGATTTCTTTGAGCTTGAGTGCGCCTTCGAGGGCGATCGGGTAGTGCAGACCACGGCCGAGGAACAGGGCGTTTTCTTTGCTGGCGAACATTTCAGCCCAGGCGATGATTTGCGGTTCCAGCGCCAGCACAGCACTGATGGCGGCGGGCAGATGGCGCAAGGCTTTCATGTGGGCGGCTTCTTCACTGTCCGACAACAGGCCTTTGCTTTGCGCCAGAGTCAACGTCAACAGGAACAAGGCGGCCAATTGGGTGGTGAAGGCCTTGGTCGAGGCGACCCCGACTTCGACGCCGGCATGGGTGATGTAGCAGAGTTGGCATTCGCGCACCATGGCGCTGGTCGCGACATTGCAAATCGTCAGCGTGTGCGGCATGCCGAGGCTACGTGCGTGTTTCAGTGCGGCCAAGGTATCGGCGGTTTCGCCGCTTTGTGACAGTGTCACTACCAGCGACTTCGGATTGGGCACGCTGTCACGGTAGCGGTATTCGCTGGCGATTTCGACATTGACTGGAATTTTAGCGATCGATTCCAGCCAGTATTTGGCGGTCAGACCGGCATAATAACTGGTACCGCAAGCGAGTATGAGTACCGAATCGATTTCTTGAAATACTTGGTAGGCACCGTCACCGAACAATTCCGGCATGATGCCGGCGACCCCTTCGAGGGTGTCGCTGATCGCGCGCGGTTGTTCGAAAATTTCTTTCTGCATGTAGTGGCGATATGGGCCGAGCTCGGCTGCGCCACTGTGGGCATGCACGGTGCATACTGGGCGCTGAACGGCACGGCCTTCGGCATCGACGATCCACACGCCTTGCAACTGCAAGTCGATCACATCGCCCTCTTCCAGATAAATGATCTGGTCGGTGGTGCCGGCAATGGCCATGGCATCGGAAGCGAGGAAGTTTTCGCCGATACCGACGCCGACGATGAGTGGCGAACCCTGACGCGCGCCGACCACGCGGTGTGGTTCGTCACGGCAGAATACGGCAATCGCATAGGCACCGGTGAGGCGCTTGACCGCTTGCTGTACGGTGTCGAACAAATCGCCTTGATACAGATGATCGACCAGATGAGCGATGACTTCGGTATCGGTCTGACTTTCGAACACATAGCCGAGGGCACTCAGTTCGGCGCGCAGTTCCTCATGGTTTTCGATGATGCCGTTATGCACCAGTGCGATGCGTTCACGCGAAAAATGCGGATGCGCGTTGGCCGATGAGGGTACGCCATGCGTGGCCCAGCGCGTATGGGCGATGCCGGTGAAGCCAGCCAGCCCACGCTGTTCTACTTGCGCTTCTAATTCGGTGACGCGGGCGGTGCTGCGCGAACGTTGTAACTGGCCATCGACGTGCAGCGCGACGCCGCAGGAATCGTAGCCGCGGTATTCGAGGCGCTTCAAACCCTCCAGCAGAATGGGGGTGATGTTACGTTGGGCTACTGCTGCGACGATACCGCACATAGGAACTCCGTGGAAGGTGGAATGAGAATGACGCTATGCTAAAGCGTTTGCGATGAATTTATATTTCAAAATACGATTGAATATGGAATAAACAGCTACTACAATCAATATATGGTTTTTTATTTCATTAATTGAGTGATTTTGAATTTTTATGACAAGCATGACGATCTTAGATGAACTCGATAAACGCATCTTGTTGCAATTACAGCAGGATTGCGCCATCAGTAACCACGAACTGGCGGCGCGCGTACATGCCTCGCCTCCGACTTGTCTGCGCCGCGTCAAACGCTTGACCGACGAGGGCGTGATCGCCCGTCAGGTGGCGCTGCTGGCACCCGAAAAGCTCGCCAGCAGCCTGACGGCCATCGTCGAAATTACCCTCGACTTGCAAGCCAGCGAAAAACTCATTGCCTTCGAAGCCTTGGTAGCCAGTGACATCGCGGTACAGCAGTGCTACCGTGTCTCGCCTGGCCCCGACTTTGTGCTGGTGATTCAGGTCGCTGATATGGCGGCTTACCACGCACTGGCACATCGCCTGTTCGCCGGCCACAGCAATATTCGCAATGTGCGCAGTTTTTTTTCTATTTTCCGCAGTAAATTTGAAACCCGTATTGCCATCTGAAGCCAGGAGCCCGACTCACAGCGGGCGTATGCTTTCCTTCAGCACTTCGGTGCGGTAGTAACGTTGAAAGCCTTTCCATACCAAGTCACTCACGCCGCTGCGCTGAAACATTTCCTGTAACTGCGCGCGCTCTTGCTCATTGAGTGCCGTGTTTGACAGGTAGAGGCCGCTCTCGCCCCATGGCAGTTCTTGCATGGCATCGTATTGCAGTTTATCGCTGAGATCTTCGATACGCGCATCGGCCTGCACCGATCCGGCCAAAATCGACGGCGCCATGATGGTGTAAGCGACCACTCCTGATTTAAGCAAGCGGGCGAGCGAGATGGCGTCGACTTCTTGTACCAAGCGGCCCTGTTTCTGCAATGCCAGCAGCAGCCCCTGGTAGGCTGGGCCATAATCGAAACCGCGCACTACCGCCACACGACTACTCTTTGCATCCAGCAGCTCTTGGAAATTTTTAAATGGAACACGTGGCGCGCGAATCGAAATCAACATGGCGCGGTTGCGTACCAAGGGTATGAACACGCCAAGTTGATCGCGTTTCGGCGTGCGCGAAGCCGGAATGAGCATGTCGGCCTGACCGCTTTCAAACAAAAATTCCTGGCGCGAACGCGGCACTGGCACCAAGCTGAACTGGCATTTTTCGCGCGCACCCAAAGTTTCGAGCAGCTCCGGATAGATCCCGCTGAGCAGGGTTCCAGAACTGGTCACGCTGAGCCCGATCGGTGCCAATGGCACCTCGATGACGCGCGCACAATCGGCCAGCGCCGAGAATGCGACCAAGATGAGCGGGCCAGCCAGAGCAAGCCGCAGCAGGCTACGCGCGCAGCGGTGGCGTATTGTGTGGCAAGTGGTGGTCAAGCTTATTTCCTCATCCCTGTTACAGGAAGTGATTCAGTGTTTTTCACATAATGCCGTCAATTTTTCCAGCGAGAGTATATCGATACCTCTGTAGATTAATCGTATCACTTTGTGGTCGCTCAAAAATTTTAATTCTTTGGATAGGCTTTGCCGGCTCATCCCCAACATCATGGCCAGCGATTCTTGTGACACCGGAATCCGATTCGACAGTGGCAACGGGCCGACCAACAGCAGCAAGCGCCGTGCCACGCGCGCGCGTAAGGTGCGCAAATGGGCATCTTCGACGATGCCATATAACAGCCGCATGCGGCCCGCCACCAGCGTGGCGATGCCAGCGGCAAAATGCGCATCGGCCAGGCACAGGGCAAACGCGGCCGGGTGCAGACACAGCAGTTCGGCCGAGCCGAGGGCGGTGGCATCGTGCGTACGTGGCAAGCCATCGAGCAGTGAAATTTCACCGAACCAGGTGCCGCTGTCGAGTATCGTCAGGATCGCTTCGCGACCATCGGCATTAAGAGTAGACATTTTGATGCGACCATGTAGCAGCAGAAACCAGCTGCTCGGCGCATCGTCCTGACGAAACAGCATTTCTCCCGCTTGCAGGCGGCGGCTTTCGGTAGCGGCCAAGACCTGCTCACGCAAGCCGGCAGGCAGGCCGCTGAACCAGGAAAATGCCGACAAGTGAGTCAGCATGTCGGTTGGCGAATACGCGGACATGGGCAATCCTGAGCAAGAAGAGGAATGGAGCGAGCAATTGTAAAATATTTGACAGTCTGATTCTACCCGTCGCGCTATGGTGAAGACATAAAAATAATCGGGAGTGAGACAAATGCAACATCATGCTGATTTTACCCGCATGGATAACAGCAGCGCACAAGACTGGCAACTGATCGGCGCTGAGTTCATGCAGTTCACACAAAGCTTGCCACAGCGAGTGATTAAGCACTTGCAATTGTTGGAGGGCGATTATGGCGGTTTTCCGGTCGATCGCTATACCCATTCGCTGCAAACCGCCACGCGCGCGCTGCGTGACGGTCGCGATGAAGAATACGTCTGTTGCGCGCTCTTGCACGATATCGGCGACACGCTGGGCAGTTTCAACCATCCTGACATCGCCGCCGCGATACTCAAACCATTTGTCAGCGAAGAAAATCTCTGGATGGTGCAGCACCACGGAATTTTTCAAGGCCATTACTTCTTTCATCATATCGGCATGGATCGCGATATGCGCGAGCAATTTCGCAGCCACCCGCAATTCGAGCGCACGGCCGAATTTTGTGCGCTCTACGATAACCCTTCGTTCGATGCGCATGCTGAAACGTTTCCGCTCATTGAGTTCGAACCGATGTTGCAGCGCTTGTTAGCGCGGCCGAAAAACAGTATTTACCAAAGCATTGTCGCCAGCGATAAGCCCACCACTACCAAGGAAACCCCATGAATATCCCATCGTTGCGAGACCAAGTCAGCCCGGAAGAATGGCAATTGCGGGTAGATTTGGCGGCCTGCTATCGTCTGGTTGCGCTGTACGGTTGGAGTGACTTGGTGTTTACCCACATCAGTGCACGTCTGCCCGGCGATGAACACCATTTCCTGATCAATCCTTACGGTTTGATGTTCGATGAAATTACCGCTTCATCCTTGGTGAAGGTCGATCAGCAATGTAACAAGCTGATCGATTCGCCCTTCCCGGTCAATCCGGCCGGTTTTGTCATTCACAGTGCGGTGCATGCCGCGCGTGACGATGCCCAATGCGTCTTGCATACGCATACCCGCGCCGGGGTGGCGGTGAGCGCGCAAAAATGCGGGGTGCTGCCCTTGTCGCAGCAATCGACGTTTGTGCTCGCCTCGCTGGCCTACCATGATTACGAGGGGGTAGCCTTCCGTGATGAAGAAAAACCGCGCTTGCAAGAGGATATAGGACGCGCCAATTTCCTGATGCTGCGTAACCATGGCTTGCTGACCGTCGGTAAGTCGATCGCCGATGCCTTTCTGTCGATGTACACGTTTGAAGCGACCTGCCAAATTCAATTGGCGGCGCAAGCCGGCGGCGAACTGGTGCAGGTCAACCCGCTGATCGTTAAAGGGGTGTCGGAAGCGATGCGGGTGCAAACCGGCGGCCTCGGCGGTGCCTTCGTTTGGCCCTCGCTGATCCGCAAGTTGGAGCGGCTTGATCAAAGTTACCGCTCATGAGTCGCGCTGCTCCTGTCATCATCATTACCGGCAGCTCCGACGGTATCGGTGCCGAAATGGCGCGGCAATTGGCGCAGCAGTACGGCGCGCGGGCGACGCTGGTGCTGGCGGCGCGCAATGAAACGGCCTTGCAGCAGGTGGCCGAACAATGCCGCGCCTACGGCAGCACTTGCCTGGTGCAGCCCACCGATGTCAGCGAGGAAAGCCAATGCCGGCGTTTGATCGCCACCACGGTGGCACAGTTCGGCGGCATCGATACGCTGATCAATAATGCCGGTAAATCCGCGCAGGCCTTGTTGGCGGAGGTGAGCGATCTGGGCTGGTATGAGGAGCTGATGCGTATCAATTTTTGGGGCAGCGTGTGGTGCACCCATGCGGCACTACCGTATTTGCGCCAAGCCGCTGGCCATATCGTGGCGGTCTCATCATTGGCCGGCTTGATCGGCGTGCCCGGTCGTAGCGCTTACAGCGCCAGCAAATTTGCCATGAATGGCTTTTTTGAGAGTTTGCGCAGCGAGGTGCGCGAAGCCGGGGTGCAGATCACCCTGGCCTATCCGGGCGTGGTGGCGACGCGGATTCGCTACCATGGCTATAACGCCGCGGGCGCGGCGGCGGGCAGCAGTGGCCTGAAAGAAGACGATGCCATGCCGGTGGAACAATGCGCGCGGCTGATCATCGCCGGCATGCAGCAAGGCAAGCGCGAGGTGGTGATGACGGCCAAGGGCAAGTTAGCGCGCTGGCTCAAGCTGATTGCTCCGGCTTTGGTAGAAAAACTGGCGCTGGCGGCCTTAAAAAAGGAAGTGCGACCGGACTGAAACTTCAGAGCGCCATCTGCCACTGAAACAGGAAAAAGCTGATCAAGCCGGCGGCGATGGTCAGCATCTGCCGCCCGCTCAGCAAGCAAACCGCAACGGCTACCAGCGAGGCCAGCAATTGCGGATTATGCCAATGCAATTCCAAGCCCTGCCTGTGCGGTGCCAGTATCATCGGCGTGATGATGGCCGTGAGCACGGTCACCGGCACGAAACTCAGCGCCAGCGTCAACCTAGGCGGAAACACCAGGCGTTCGCCGAGTAGAAAGAAAATCGCCTTGATCAAAACGGTAATAACGGCCATGCCGGCGATCAGCAAGGGATAATTCATTGCGACTCCTTGCCAAGGGCTGAACGCCAACTGCTGGCCATGCCAACCACGACGCCAACCACGACGGCGGCCAGTAAGCCTAATTTATACGGTAAGCCCTGCAACAGATAGGCACAAGCGGCCGCCGCCAGCGCCGCGGCCAGTTGCGGCATGCGGCGTAATTGCGGCACGATGATGGCGATGAAGGTGGCCACCATCGCATAGTCGAGCCCCATGTTCTGCAATTGCGGAAACCAAGTACCGAACAATAGACCGACCAGTGTCCAGCATTGCCAGTTGAAATACATGGCCAAGCCGGAGCCGAGAAAATACCAATGTGCGTAACGACGCTCGGTGGCGCTCAAATTTTGTTGATGATGACCGGCCACCACCGCAAAGGTTTCATCGGTCAAAAGAAAACCGAGCAAGCAGCGCCAGCGCGTCGACAAATGTGCCACGTGCGGCAGCAGTGTCGCCGCGTACAGCATGTGGCGTAAGTTGACGATGAAGGTAGTGAGCCAGATCACCAGCATGCCGGTATGACTGGCGACCAAACCGACGGCGATGAACTGGCTCGAACCGGCGTAAACGGCACCCGACATCAATTGGCCATGCCAGGGCAGCATGGCACTGGCCGACACCAAGGTACCGAAGATCATGCCGAACGGTGCGGCACCGAGCAGCATGGGCAGGGTGTCGCGCGCACCGCGCGCCAGTTGCTTAAGCTTATCAGTCGGTTCGGCGAGCCCTGGCAACGACATTATTTGCTTTGTTTTTGCGGCCGAACCCAGTTGTCGAGTGTAACCTGACGCGTGCGCGAAACTGTCAGCTTACCGGCCGGCGCATCGCGCGTGAGCGTGGTGCCGGCAGCTAAGGTCGCACCCCGCCCGACCCGAACCGGCGCGATCAATTGCGTGTCGCTGCCGATGAAGGCATCATCTTCAATCACGGTGCGGGCTTTATTCACGCCATCGTAATTGCAGGTAATCGTGCCGGCACCGAGATTGACACGGCTGCCGATGCTAGCGTCGCCAATATAGGCCAGATGGTTGGCCTTGCTGTGTGCGGCGATCTGTGTATTTTTGATTTCGACGAAATTACCGATATGGACGTCTTCGGCCAGTTCGGTACCGGGCCGCAGGCGCGCATAGGGTCCGACCTGCGATTGCGCGCCGATGCTGGCTTGATCGATATGCGAAAAGGCTTTGATATAGGCAGCAGCACCGATGTGGGTATCCTTGATCACACAATGCGGCCCAACCGTAACGCCATCGGCCAGCGTGACGCTGCCTTCGAACACGCAGCCGACATCGATGCTGACATCGCGCCCACACACCAAGCTGCCGCGTATATCGAGGCGCGCCGGATCGTACAGATGCACGCCTTGCTCGAGTAAAGCACGCGCTTGATTGGCTTGGTAAATCCGTTCTACTTCCGCCAGTTGAACCTTGCTGTTGACACCCAAGGTTTCCCAAATCGCATCCGGTTCGGCCGAGACGACGGGCACGCCATCGGCAACGGCACGCGCGACGATGTCGGTCAAATAGTATTCGCCTTGGGCATTATGGTTCGACAGGGTCGCCAGCCACTCGGTCAGCGGCGCGGTCGGCACGATCATGATGCCGGTATTGATTTCGCTGATCAGGCGTTGTTCGGCAGTGGCATCTTTTTGTTCAACGATGGCGCTGATCGCCCCATTATTGCGGACGATGCGGCCCAAGCCGGTCGGGTCGGCCATGTGGGCGGTTAAAATCGCCAGTTTGTCCTCCCCTGCCACGGCCATCAGGCGGCGCAGCGTGGCCGCGCTGGTGAGCGGCACATCGCCATACAAAATCATGGTTGGCATGCTGAGGTCGAGCAGCGGCAGTGCTTGCGCGACGGCGTGGCCGGTGCCGAGTTGCGGCTCTTGTTTGGCAAAGCGCAAATCATCGGCCGCCACGCGACTGAGTACCTGCTCGCCGCCATGACCGTAGATCACGCAGATCGAAGCCGCGCCGAGACTGCGGGCGCAATCGATGACATGGCTGAGCAAAGGTTTACCGGCCAAGCCGTGTAACACCTTAGGCAGGGAAGATTGCATGCGTTTGCCCATACCGGCGGCGAGGATGACGACGTTCATAGTTAACTCGAGAAGAATGGGATACAGAAGAGTGTAATTTTACCATGCGCCCGCCAGCAGTCTGTCGAGCTTAGGAAATCGAAGCGAAAAATTGCTTGAGCGCAGGCTCATTTACATGCCGTCACAATGATTTGCCTCAGCGCTAAGCGAATTTAATCTATAATTGCGAATCATTCTCATTACAACCAATAATCGATGGCTCTTTTTCCTTTGATGCAGCGGCTGCGCTGCGGCAGTCGCGCCTTTTGGATACGGCAATTGCACCAGTGGCATTGGCTCAGCTCTGCCCTGTGTTTGGGAGCGATGTTGATTTTTGCTGGCACCGGCATTACGCTGAATCACGCGGCGCAAATCGAAGCCCAGCCGCACATCAGCACCCGGCATGGACAAGTGCCAGCGGCCTTGCTGGCGCAATTGTTAACGCCGGCTTCGAGCACGGCGGCGCTGCCGCCAGCGCTGCGCGCTTGGTTTGGCAGCGCGGCCGGCATCAGCGTCAGCGCGCAAGCGGCTGAGTGGTCGGCCGACGAGGTTTATCTGGCGCTGCCGCGCCCCGGTGGCGACGCTTGGCTGCGCGTAACACTGCCCGATGGCGCCTGGGAATATGAATTGACCGAGCGCGGCTTGATCGCCTATCTCAATGACTTGCACAAGGGCCGCCATGCTGGTCCGGCATGGAATTGGTTAATCGATTTGTTCGCCGTGCTGTGCCTGATTTTCTGCATCACCGGCTTTGTCATGTTAAAAATTTACGCTGGCCAACGGCCCTTGACCTGGCCGCTGATTTTGCTCGGCTTACTGTTACCGCTGCTGGCATTAAGCCTGCTGCACTGATTTCAACCTGGGAATTTTCATGCAAAAACTCTTACCCTTTGCCATCGGCAGCCTGTTGGCAGCGCCGAACTTGGCGCATGCTGGCGAAATCAAAATCAGCCTCGAACTGCCGCGCATGGCCATCGCCGAATACCACAAGCCGTATGTGGCGATCTGGCTGGAACGGCCCGACCATACTTTTGCCGGCAATCTGGCGCTATGGTATGACATCAAAAAAGCCGATGGCGAAGGCACTAAATGGCTGAAAGATTTGCGCCAGTGGTGGCGCCGCAGCGGCCGCGAACTGAGCTTGCCAATCGACGGTCTCAGCAGCGCTACCCGTACCAGCGGCGTGCAAACTCTGAGCCTGTCCAGTCAGGCTGCGGTCTTCGCCGGCCTGACACCGGGTGACTACCAATTGCAGATCGAAGCAGTACGCGAAGGTGGCGGACGCGAAGTGGTACAGCTACCGTTCCACTGGCCAGCCACCAGCACGAGCGTCTCAGCACAAGGCAAGACCGAGCTGGGCAACATTTCTCTGACCATTAAATAGGAATTCCTCATGTCCCTCTCCCGCCATCTTGCTGCCTTCTCCTTGTGTCTGTGTGCGACCGTGAGCGCGCACGCGCACAATACTTTCTTACTGCCTTCGGCGACGGTGGTGTCTGGCACGGCACCGTGGATTACGGTCGACGCCGGTGCGGCGACGAATGTGTTTGAATTCGATCATATGCCACTCAATCTCGATCAACTACGCATCACGGCACCGGACGGCACTCAGGTGGCCGCTGAAAATGTACGCAGCGCGCGCTTGCGCAGCAGTTTCGATCTGGCTTTGGCCCAAACCGGTACTTACCGTATCAGTCTGGTGTCGCGCAACTTGTCGGCCACGTATGTAGAAAATGGAAAAACCAAACGCTGGCGCGGCAAGCAAGAAAATCTCAGCACCGAGATTCCAGCCAGTGCCACTGAGGTCGTCATCACCGAAAGAAACGCACGCATCGAAACCATCGCCACCAAGGGCAAGCCAGGCGGCTTGGCTCTGAACGCGGTCGGTGCCGGTTTGGAACTGGGCGTACTGACCCACCCAAACGATTTGGTGGTCGGTGAAACGGCACGCTTTCGCTTGCTGCTCGATGGTCAAGCCGTCGCCGGCGTAGCGGTCAAAATGATACCCGGCGGCCAACGCTATCGTCAGCAAAGCAATGAACAGAGCGTCACCACCGATGCCGACGGTAACTTCAGCTTTACCTGGAAACAAGCCGGTATGGTGTGGCTCAATGCCGAAGTCAGCGACAATAAACAGAGTCTGCCGCAAGCCAATCGACGCGTGGCCAGCTATGCGCTGACGCTCGAAGTCTTGCCCGAGTAAGCGGCCGTTCCGCTATGCGTCAGGTTTTGATTCCACCAATGACGGCGCGGCCAGCGGCCATGCCGGCGGCCGCGCGGCCGTGCCAGTTCGCCGGTGCCACCATGGGCAGCAGTTGGAGTGTGCAAGCGCTGCTGCCAGCAGACTGCGATGAAGCGGCCTTGCAGCGCGACATCGCCGCCTTGCTGGACGAATTGATACGGCAAATGAGTACTTGGGATCCCGCTTCCGAACTGTGTCGTTTCAATCGCGCCGCCGCCGGCAGCGTCCACCAATTACCGACCCATCTGTGCCAGGTGCTGGCGCACGCCTTGTATGTGGCGCAGCAAAGCGGTGGGGCCTATGACCCGACGGCCGGCAAACTGGTCGATCTGTGGGGTTTCGGGCCGCAGCCACGCCGTAGCACGCCACCGAGCGCCGCCGACATCGCCGCCGCGCGCAGCGGTCCGGGCTGGCGCGGCTTGGAGTTTTCCGCGCTGGCCCAGCGCGCCTGCCAAGCCGGTGGCATCACTCTCGATCTCAGTGCGATCGCTAAAGGCTATGCGGTTGATCAGCTCAGCGAGCTATTGAGTGCGCGGGATATCGCGCACCATTTGGTCGAAATCGGTGGCGAATTGCGCGGTGCCGGCGTCAAACAAGATGGCCAGCCGTGGTGGGTGGAAATCGCCACGCCTGCGCCGACCGAACGCGCGCCCATAGTGGCGCTGTACCAGATGGCGATTGCCACTTCCGGTAACGAGCTGCAGTATTTTGAACATGCTGGCCGGCTGTACTCGCACACCATCGATCCGCGCAGCGGCTGGCCGGTCGACAATGCGCTGCGCTCGGTCAGCGTACTGCACCGTTCCTGCATGAGCGCCGATGCGCTGGCCACCGCCTTCATGGTGATGGGACCGAGCGCTGCACTGGCCTATGCCGAACAACATCAGATCGCACTGCTGCTGCGCGCCGATGACGACAGCGTCAGCGCCAGCAGCGCGCTGCGCGCCATGTTGACATGAACGCGCGCCGTAGCCTGCATGCGCTGGCCGTGCTGCTGTTGCTGGCGGCTTTGCTGTGCCTGCAACTGCAGTTGGCAGCGAACCTGTATCGTGCCACGCTGATCGCGGCCTACCTGAGTTTTTGCAGCGCGCTGTGGTTCGCTCAGCGGCGCGCGCCAAGCGCCAACGGCGCGGCGTTCTGCCTCGCCTATGCCAGCCAAACGGGCAGCGCGCAGGCGCTGGCTAACGCCGCGGCGGCGCAGCTCAAAGCGGCTGGGCATGTGGTCGAATTATTGCCACTCAATGAACTCACGCGCGCCCATCTGGCAATGCAGCGGCGTGTGATTTTCATCGTCAGTACCGCTGGCGACGGCGGCGCACCCGATAACGGCCTGGCTTTTCAGGAAATGGTGATGCGCACTACAGCGGCTTTGCCAGACTTAGCGTACGCCGTCGTCGCGCTCGGTGACCGCCGCTACCGCCAGTTTTGCCGATTCGGCAAGCAACTGGAACAGTGGTTGATGCAGCAGCAAGCGCAAGCCTTGTTCGCAAAAATCGAAATCGATGATGGCGACCAGCAGGCCATGCAACAATGGCAAGAGCAATTGCAAGCGCTCGGTGCCGCCGCGCCCGCAGCACTTGGCGCGAGCGCGCCGGCGAGTTTTTCCAGTTGGACCTTGTGTGAGAGGCAGCAGCTCAATCCTGGCAGCCAAGGCGCGCCGGTATTTCATCTGGCGCTGCGTGCACCGGACCTTGCACCACACTGGCAAGCCGGTGATATTGCCGAAATACTGAGTGGCCCGGAGCAGAACATTTTACGGGCGTATACCATCGCCTCGCTACCCGCCGATGGTCAGCTCGAATTATTAATCCGCCAGCGCCGCGCCGACGACGGCCGGCTCGGGCCGGGTTCGGCCTGGCTGACCGAACAGGCGGCACTCGGGGCGCCGATCACGCTGCGGATACGCGCGCAAGCTGGGGGCTGCCACGGCGCGCCCACCGGTCCGCAGATTTTAATCGGCAACGGCACCGGCATGGCCGGCTTGCGCGCCCGTTTGAAAGCCCAAGCCGCCGCCGGTCAGCAGACTAACTGGCTGCTCTTCGGCGAGCGCGAAGCGGCGCACGATTTTTTTTATCGCGCGGAAATCGAAGCTTGGCAAGCCAGCGGCGTGATCAGCCAACTCAGTACCAGTTTTTCACGCGATCAGCCACAGCGCCGCTATGTCCAACATGCTTTGCAAGAACAGGCGACCAGCTTGCGCGAGTGGGTAGAGCAAGGTGCGGCGATACTGGTGTGCGGCAGCCGTGACGGTATGGCCGAAGCAGTCGACGCGGTGTTACAAACCGTGTTGGGGTCGGCACAGCTGCGGAAAATGACAGAGACCGGTCGCTACCGGCGCGACGTGTATTGATATCGGCGGCAGCGATTCGGCGCTACAATCAGCGCCATCGCCTTCTTTTCCGCCGCCATCATGAGCCATCCCGCTGCCATCGCCGAACAGTTTTTTTTATCAGCTAATCAATTGATGGCCAGCGGCGACTCGGCCGGCGCGGCGCGTGACTTTCACACGGCACTGACACACGATCCGGACTGCGGCGAAGCCTGGGCCAATCTCGGCTACCTCAAAGAACAAGAGCAAGATTTCAGCCGCGCCGCCGAATTATATCGACGCGCCTTGACGCTGCTGCCGGACAATTTGCAATTGCAACTCAATTTAGGGACTGTGCTGCTGCATATGAAGCAATTCAGTGCGGCCGAAACCCTGTTCCGTCATGCCGTGGCAAGCCATCCCGAATCGGCCGCGGCTTGGTCGAATCTCGGGGTCTTGCTGGCTTGCTGCAAACACGAGCGCGCGGCCGAACAGTGCTACCAACGGGCGCTGGCCATCGACGTCGACTACCAGAAAGCGCGCTTCAACCTCAGTTATATCTTGCTGCGTCAGGGCCGTTTCGAGGCTGGCTGGGCCGCCTTGGAGTCGCGTAGCTGGCAAGATTTATTCAGCGATTATTTCAGCTTCCCACGCTGGCGTGGCGAAAGCTTGCTTGAGCAACGCATCGTCATCGTCTTTGAAGGTGGCCACGGCGACATGATCCATTTCTGCCGCTATGCGGACACGCTCAAAGAACGTGGTGCCGCCAGCGTGAGCTTGATCTGCCACCCGGCACTGACGGCTTTATTCACTAGCATGACTGCGCTTGATCAGGTGTTTTCATACGAATTGGAGGTAGCGCGCGCCGCGTGGGATTATTGGGTACCGCCGGCCAGCCTGCCCGGCTGTTGCGGTACGCAGATAGCGACGATACCGGCCGCCATTCCCTATCTGTACGCCGAGAAACAAAAGGCAGCGGCTTGGGCTGCGCGCTTGGGGCCGCGCCGTTTGCGCGTCGGTTTGGTTTGGCAAGGCAATCCTTGGTTTGAAAATAATGCCGATCGCTCGATCGCCACACTCGCGCTGCTGCGCCCGCTGCTGGAAGTAAGCGGCGTGCAATTTGTCAGCCTGCAAAAAGGGGAAGGCGAAGCCGAAGCACAGCGCGCAGCCGGCGAGCAGTTTGTGGTGCTGACAGAATTATTGAGTGATTTTTCCGAGACCGCCGCCCTCATTGAGAACCTCGATCTGGTGATCAGTGTCGACAGTGCGGTGGCCCATTTGGCCGGAGCACTGGGCAAACCATGTTGGCTGTTGCTACCCGATTATCGCTGCGACTGGCGCTGGATGAGCGCGCGCAGCGACACGCCGTGGTACCCGCTGACGCGCCTGTTTCGTCAAGCCCCAGATAGCGACTGGGGCACGCTGGCACCGCAACTGGCTAGCGCGCTGCGCGAGTGGCAAGCGCAGCAGGCAGCACAACTTGCCTGAGCAAGCGATTTGACTTCAGACTTTTTTGAGGAAACAGGCTTTGAGCATGAAACTGCCGCCATCCATCTTGCAATCGACTTCGTGATCGCCGCCGACTAAACGTATGCTCTTGATTTTCGTGCCCATTTTAAGCGTCGTCGACGAGCCTTTGACTTTCAAATCTTTGATCAGTACCACGGCATCGCCATCGGCAAGCACATTGCCGTTGGAATCTTTGACGATGCGGTCGTCACTGTCATCACTGGCAGCGACAGCGACTGCTGGCCACTCATGGCCACAATCGGCGCAGACATAGTTGTCGCCATCAGGATAAGTGTTTTCCATGCCGCATTGCGGGCAGACGGGTATGCTAGCCATCATTCTTCCTCGGGCGGCCAAACGGCCGCATTAAATATACTGCAATAAAAGGAGCGCCAGTATAAGCGACTATGTCGGCAGCAAGACCGAAGTAGCGCGATTTATTGAGTCATCACAAACCTCGCCAAGTCTATCAGCTAAAAAAAACGGCGATCATCGATCGCCGTACAGACTCGTTGAGAGCAACTTACTTCGGTTCGGACAGCTGCGCCTGATAACGCTGCACCGTTTCGAAAATAATCAGTTCGGTCTTGCGTACTTCTTCGATCGCATCTTCCAGCGGCAACTTGGCACCACGACACAATGCCGATGAGGCCGACATGGTATTGCCACCCAAAATATATTCGAGCACGTCTTTTAATACTTGATCGGGCAATTCCGGCGTGAACAAATGCTTGACCTTGTCTTTGAAAAATTCAAAGCGTGGCTGATTGAGCGCATAACGGCGCGCGGCCAAGCTGACGATAGGCGGCACTTCCGGTGCTGGTGCTGGTGCTGGTGCCGGTGCTGGCACAGGCGGTGCAGGCGGCTTCGCCGGCGGCACGACCACTGGCAGACTGATCACGCGGAACAAATCATTCTGAATTTTCGCTACCAAATCGTCAGCCGATTCGTAAAAACGTACTGGCTGTGATTGACTGAGCAAGGTTTTGAAATCGCTGAGTTTTTGCGCGGAGACACCAGTATCAACGTGCTTAGGCAAAACCAAATGCTCGTCTTCATCGATGATGTAAATCAGCACCGGAATACCATGCGCCAGCGCTTCTTCATATTCGAGTTGCAGCAATGGTTTTTTTGACTTGCTATCGACATCGCCGCATACCATGGCAAAAATACCAATATAGACCTTGGCGTTGCGCACCATCTGCAAGCGCGCGGCCAATGTGGTTTCCGGCAAGGCCATGAGCACCGTCACGTCAGGGCGGGCCGGATCTTTGAGCGCACAGGCTGCAGCAATTTTTTTGCGATGCAGTGCAAGGTCAAACGGCGTGGAACTGACAAAAATATTAGCGGACATACTATCTCTCAGCGAAAACGTTTAAGGAATGCAAAGCGTCACCAGTTGCAAATATGCAGCGACATTTACCTGTCAGCAATATTAGCAGAAGCCGGCTTTTTTGTGGTGCGCCATCTCAGGCCTTCATCCCCGCCATCAGCGCAGCAAAGCCAATGAATGCGCCGCCGGTGACACGATTAAAGGTTTTCAAGACCCGCGTTTGCTTGAGGTAGGCCGACATTTTGAAACCGCCCAAGGCATAGACCAAATACCAGCTCAATTCGATAACAGCAAAACTGCCCAATAAAATGCCAAATTGTGGCAATTGCGGCAAGTTTGCATTAATAAATTGCGGCAAGAATGCCGCTGCAAACAGCAAAGCCTTGGGATTGCTGGCGGCAGTCAGAAAGCCGACCTTGAATAAATCCCAGCGTCGCACCTTCGCCACCGCTGCCACCGCTGCCGTGCTATCCACCGCGGCAGCAGCATGGACCGGCGCGGTCCAGACTTTGTAGCCGAGGTAGGCCAAATACAAGGCCCCGGCCCAACGCAAGGCATCAAACCAAGCCGGCGCGCTGCGCAACAAGACTCCCAGACCCGCCGCCGAAGCCGACATCATGATGAACAAGGCCGTCAAACAACCGCCGGCGCTCCACATAGAGGCGCGGAAATTATGTCGCACGCTCTGACTCATGACCAGCAACATATTTGGTCCCGGTGCGGCCGAAATGAAGAAGGTCGCCGTCACAAACAGCCACCAAGTGTGCAGTTTCATAGAGTATCCAAGGAAAAAGGAGCAAGTAAAAAGCAGATTCTACCGGCTTCTGCGCAAATCGACGGCGCGATGTTCGATTAAACAACAAGCCTGGCCGATTTGGTATTTTGCTGCCGCTGATTGGCAAACAATCGCAACAAAAGCTCAATTGTCGTTTCAGTGTCCACCAATGGCAACGCACATGCGCCTAATCTGCAGGATGCATTTAAGGAAGCGCGGATGTTTTGTCTATCAGAGGTGCGCGTAAAACCTCGGCGTTCAGAGGCTGCCGCAAAAACCTAATAGCTGATCGCGATCGCTGAAATAATTCGGGACCTGATAAGTTCCACTACTCCCGGCACATTTCCGCTCGCGTTTCGGCTGATGCAGATCCCCAAATATCTCAACTTGAACAACTTAATCGATCGTCGCAAGGCGGCAAGAAGAACACCGGACGAGAATACGGATGCTTTGCCAAATCGTATTCAATTGCTTTTTCTGTAGAGGGGCGGCGTGATCTGGCCACCTCAGTTTTAAAGATGCTCGGATTTCACAGGCATGCTCTCGCGGCGGATCAGGTACACGCCGCTGGCAACAATGACGGCCGCCCCAAGCAGGGTGTAGGAGGTCGGCAGCACTTGCCATAGGATCCAGTCCAGTCCCATGCCCCAGGCCAGCGCCGAATACTCGAACGGCGCGACGCTCGACGCCTTGCCCGTGCGAAAAGCCTCGGTGATCGCCAATAGTCCCAGGAAGCCGCTCAGCGACAGGCCGCTCAAGAGCAGCCAATCCTCCGCGCGGATCGCCATCCACTCGTGCGCGCACAAGATCCCGCCGCCTATCGCCATCATGATAATCAGCCAGAACACCATGCTTTCGCTGGAATCGCTGCGACTGAGCACGCGGGCGACGATGTTCGACACGGCATAGCAGGCGGCCGCTGCCAGAACCGCCAGACCACCGACGGAAAAGAATTCTCTACCGTTCGGACGCAGCACTAGCAGCACGCCGCCCAGGCCGACCACGATGGCGCACCAGCGCGCCCGGTCCACCTTCTCCTTCAAAATGAAAACCGACAGCGCCGTAATCAGCATCGGGGCAATGAAGAAAATCGAGTACGCCTCTGCCAGCGACAGCCGTTGAAGGCCGTAGGTAAAAGTCGTAATCATGGTAATGCCCAAGATGCCGCGCAGCAGATGTAGCGACCAACGAACTTTGAGGATCGAAGCGAAGGCACCGCGCCAGCCCAGGTAGATCAACACCAGCGGCAGCGAGGATAACGCACGCAGCGCCGTCACCTGCATGGCCGGGTAATGGGCTGACAACAGCTTCATCGCCATGTCCATCAACGAAAACATGGCGACAGCGATCAGCATCGCATAGATGCTACGCAAATTTTGTGCATGGCTAGTCAAAAGAGTTCCTTTCTGGTGATGCCGAAAACAGGGGCAGGCGCGTAGCTATGCTTAAACAGCAAAATCAGCCTGACGGATGCGCAGCAAATTTGTACGGAAATTTTAGCAAGCTCACATCAGCCGTGTTTTTCGGCAATTCCCTAATGCCCATCGAGTCAGACTACTAAGTTGATGATGCGCCTGGCAATAACAACTTAATGGATCGTCGCAAGCGACGATGGAAAAGACTCTGGAAGGGGTTTGCATCCCCTCCCATCGCGTCGC
>NZ_JASJVS010000070.1:0-18617 GCF_035019605.1 Undibacterium sp. 5I2
TTGCCGCCCATGATTTACGAAAAAGAAATGGCAGCAAAAAAACCTATTGATGTGTCCGAAATAACTTGACCACTACACAGTCGCCTAATTCGTCTTCCTATTCATGTGAATGTTCCTGACAAAACTATAGGGTCTGTAGAAAAACAATGCAAGCTGCTTCCCCCGTCCAAAGGCATGGCGTGGCGCTGACTATACCCCGTATGACGCCCCCCATCGCCGCGCATGCTCAGCCCAAAACGCCTCCCAGTCCTGACAAAACCCCATGCATAGTTGTTCAAACCGCAGATAATCATCGGCTTCCAAAGCCAGCGCCAAAATATGCCAGGCATCTTGCTGATGAAAATCGTCACAGGCGCTTTTGTCGCTGTCGGTGCTGCGCCCATGCACCATGTAATAGCCGCGCTCTACATCAAGCCCCAAGGGGCGCACTGCCGCCCGCATGGCCGGGCTGTAATGCATCGCCACTTCTTCGGCTACCAAGATGGCTGCCAGCGTGGCGAGCAAATCATCGTAAGTTGCTTCAAAGCTGGCGCGCAGGGCCGTGGCCGCTGGGCTTGGGCTGAACTCGGTGCTGCTTGCCGCGGTATCGGTCGTGTCGCTATCGAGTTGCGCAATCACGGCATCAAATAAAGTTGGATGCGATAGCAAGGGGTGGCCTTGATAGCCGCTGGCTGCGTGCGTGGGGGGAATAAAACCGAATTCGTCGAACACGTTCAAGGCGAGTAAAAAACGCGCCGCCATTTTTCCGGGTAAACCGAAACGTGGTGTCAGTACACGGGTTTGAAATTGTGCCATTAAGATTACATCGGTGAACACTTCCACACCGGCATGTTTGAAATCGCGATGCAGATCAAGCAAGGCGGCGCAGCTCAGGGTTCCGGCGCGCATCGGTGCCAAGGCTCGGTTGTGCATGAATGCATGGGTGCGGATCGCTGCCATGAGACGATTCAGAAAGTCTGCGTTCTTGTTCCGTAACTCAAGCGGTGCCAGTGTCTTGAGCAGTTCTCTGGCGGCCAGGCGCGGATCCGTATAGGCTGCAGTGTTTGGCGAACAGTTTGCTGTCGGGTTTTCCATAACGCGCATGAGTCGGCCTTCCTTTCAATTGTTGGGTGCCAGATGCATGCGCTGAGCATAACCAATTTGCCGAAATGAAACTTGCAGTTTTCGACCATGTTTGTTCTTACCCTGTTCGAGCGGAAAGCTTAGGCCCTCAGTGGCTGTCACAAACGTTTTGTTAGTCGGCATCATGACTTTAGTGCAGCACTGCTTGATCTGGCCGAGTCGTGATGCGTGAGTGCGGCGATGGTGGAATTTAATAAACAAGTCAATGCAGCGTATGTGGATCCGGCTTTCATGAGATAAATCTCAAAGGAACTATGTTGGCGTCGCGTCGGTCAACTGCTCTTCGTATTTCATCGAGAAAATTTCCATGCCCTTTCGTTTAAATTTTGTTTCCACTTGTTTTGCCACGGTCTTTTTTGCCTTTGCGCTGGCACCTGCTGGCAGCCACGCCGCCACTGCCGCCAAGGCTTCCACCTCGGCCGACGCCACTGCGGCCTTGCGCCAGAAGGTAGATGCTACGATGCAAGCAGTGATGAGCGAGTATGCGGTGCCGGGCATGGCGGTGGCGCTGACGGTTGATGGGCGGACGTATTTCTTCAACTATGGCGTGGCTTCAAAGGAACAGAAAACTGCGGTCACGCAAGAAACCTTGTTTGAACTCGGTTCGGTCAGTAAAATTTTTACCGCCACCTTGGCTAGCTATGCAGAAGAGCAGGGTTTTTTGTCACTCGACGATCATCCGAGCAAATATTTGCCGCAACTGAAGGGTTCGGCGATTGATCGTGCCAGCTTGCGCCAACTCGGTACGTATTCGGCCGCCGGCTTGCCCTTGCAAGTGCCAGACAACATTACCGATTCGCAACAGATGATAACGTATTTTCAAAACTGGAAACCCAGCGTGACGCCTGGTAGCGTGCGCCTTTATTCCAATGCCAGTATCGGTCTCTTAGGTCACCTCACGGGCTTGGCGATGCAGAGTAATTTTACCGATGCGGCGCAAGGAATTTTATTTCCCGAGTTGGGTTTGAAGCATAGCTATATCACGGTACCAGACCAAGCCATGGCCGATTATGCTTGGGGTTACGACAAGAATAACCGTGCCGTGCGCGTTACGCCTGGCATGTTTGATGCCGAAGCCTATGGCGTCAAAGCCAGCGCGTCAGATATGTTGCGCATGGTGCAGCTCAACATCGAGCCTGAGCAATTGTCCGGGCCCTTGCGGTATGCGGTAGTCGCCACGCAGGTGGCGTATGAGGATGTGGCCGTGATGGTGCAGGGGCTGGGTTGGGAGCAGTATCGTTACCCGGTAACTCTGACGCAGTTGTTGCAGGGGAATGCGCCGGCCATCAGTGGGCAAGCGCAGCCGGTGCACGCATTCCAGCCGCAACAAGCGCCGGTGGGGCCGCGCTTGTTCAATAAAACCGGTTCAACCGGCGGGTTTGGCAGCTATGTCTTGTTCGTGCCGGAACAAAAAATCGGCATCGTCATGCTGGCGAATAAAAACTTTCCGATTCCGGCGCGCGTGACGGCTGCTTATACCGTTCTCGAGCAAGCACTGCGTTTGAAAACTGCGCTTCCTTAGGTCGATTACGCGCCCACCCATTCGCCCAATTCGTCATTGCCGCGCAGGCGGCAATCCAGTGGCGCGTACGCGCCCTTTATATCTGTGATATCTGTGCTGCTCAGGCGCAGCAGGACGTGTTCATTTCACAGAAAAAAAGTGCCCTTGATCGACCCTCCCACCCTGAAGGCACTGACGTGCCACTCGATTCCTGCCTATGCAGGAATGACGAGGCGAGAGCACGGGGGAATGGTGCAGATTATAAAAATCTATGGGTAATGATCAGCCAAAGGCATGCGAGAACGACGTAGCTTAACAGCCCGGTGTCGCTTCCTGAGAGACTCCCATGCGGCGCAGTTCAGCTTTGACGGTGCGCGCATAAAACGCTTGTTGATGTTCATCGCCTTGGGCTGAGTACATAGCCCTTACGGCATTGGCAAAACTGTCGGCATTATTGATTGCTATGTGCTCGCGCTGATAGTGTTGGTAGTGCAGTAAAATCGCGGCATCCGCCGCACTGATTGCTCTATCGCTCTGACCGATCGTGCCATCGCGCAGGCGGAATAAGGGTTCGGGGTTGCCTTCACCGCGCGGGGTATCGATGAAGTTGCCGTAGGCGTAATCTTCCGTATCGATGGCGGCGTGGGAAAATTCATGTATCCATACGCCGGCTAAAAAATCTTTCGAAAACCGCGTCTCATCGAAGGCTGCTTTTCTGTAGCCGAGGAAGACGATATCCAAACGCGGGTCGGCCTTCATTGCGGCGGCGGCGTGTTTTTCTTGTGTTTTTAAAAAAGCCAAGCTGTATGGTTGTTTTTCCAAGTCGGCGCGCGCGGCGATGTAGCGGCGAAACGCCGGTGTGATCGCTTTCTTTTTGGTATACGCAAAATTGGCATCAGTCACGTCGTCTCCTTTCACGCTCACCGCATGCGTCTTGAGCTCGCTGAACTTGGCAAAGTCTCTGGTCGCTTTCAATTTTTGTTTGAATTCGGTTTTCATCCGTTCGGTATCGTTATTGAAATACACTTTCAGCGTTTCAGCGGCAATACTGCCAGCATCGCTGTCTAGTATGGCCAAGGCCGTATCCATCATGGTCAGCGCGTGTTGTTTCAGGACTTCCATTTTTTTTGTCGTACTGCCAAAGCGTGGCCAAAAGCGCTTGGAAATGTTGTCGTTCCCACGGCTCGTCGCTGGCTCGGTCTCTGAGCACGTACTGAGTTGCCTTGATGTATTGCGCACGCCGCAGATTTGCATGCCCGCGTTGATTGGCGGCGTTATGGCAGAGTCGGGCGTTGGTTTGGCGGAGCTTGGCAGAGCGGTGGTTGAGACAGATAGGGGCGGCATGAAAGAGTCCTCATAGAGTGTAAAAATCATCTCTGCTAAGATACTATGAAAATTAAAAATAACTCCAAGCCAAAGCCAAGTTTGGTCGAAATGTGCAAAATCAAAATCGCACTGCGGAGTAATATTTTTGCCGAGCTGCTAATTCTTGGCGAGCGCCGGGTTCGGCGCTGTCGGCAGCCGGCCGGCGCTTGGTCTACAATAGCGGAAAAAAGAAAGTCGAGGACGACAATGAGCGCCGAAAAAAAACATACTGAGCCAGTCGATATTGTGTATCTGTGGGTAGACGGTGCCGATCCGCTCTGGCAAAACAAACGCCAGCAAGCCTATACCGATTGGGTAAGTGCACACCCCGATGAATTAGCCATCTATGGCAATAACGCCGGTCGCTACCGCGACAATGGTGAGCTTTTGTACAACTTACGCGCTTTAGAGAAATTTTTCCCCGCGCATGGTCATGTCTACCTCGTCAGTGATGGCCAGGTGCCGGCGTGGCTGCAGCCATCGGCGCGCCTGACCGTGATCGATCATCGCGATTTGCTGCCGGCCAGCACTGGCCCAGTATTTGATTCCGGTCATATTGAATCGTACCTGCATCATATTCCCGGTTTGTCGGAGCGCTTTATTTACCTTAACGATGATGTGTTTTTCGGTAGCAGGGTCGATACGGCATGGTGGTTTGGCGGTGCTCTCAGAGTGTTTGGAGAAGTCCATCCCATCACCGATTATGATGAGTTGCAAGTTGCCGAGACGGCGCTGGTGAATGCCTCGATCTTGTCGAAACATTGGCTCTCGCAACGCTATCCAAGCTATCAGCATGATCCGCGCCTGTATTCGCATGCGCCGCGGCCGATGCTCAAAAGTGTGATGTTTGAGCTCGAAGAGATCGCTGCCGAATTATTTGAACAAGTGCGCTCTACCGTGTTTCGTTCGTGGCGCGTGCCGCCGCTGGTGCCTGATTTGGTGCCGCGCTGGATGGTCCACACTGGCTTAGCGAAACAAAGAATTCTCGATCCCTTGCACATTCATACTGGCGATCAGGGGGCCGCGCAACAGTTCGATGCCTTGCTGTTGAAATTCGGCCAGCTGCCATTTTTTTGTATCAACGACACCTGTGACGAAGCTGCCGATGACGATCTGCGCTTGCTCAGAATCGCGCTCACTTTAGAGCAGCTGTTACCGTTGCCGTCGTCGTTTGAACAGATCGCGCAGCACGATGCCGCGCACACGGAAGCGCCATGTCCTGCTTCGTAGTCGCTGGTGTAGCATTATTTAGCCGCGTGTGCCATGTCGTTCCTGCCACGTAGAAAATTCCAGTGGTCGGATACCAAAACGAACGGCGTTCCCGGCATGCAGGGTCGTGAATTCTGCCAGCGCCAATTCGATGAAATGATCTCTGTCTGCCGCGCTGACCGTCGCCGGTGTTGTGGCACGCACGCTGGCAGCGCTGGCGGCTTCGTTATTGCGCACAATGGCCGCAACGACGGTGCTCAATGCTTGCCGATAACGGAGGCGAAACAGGTCTGGTGGCACAAGATTTTGTTTGACGGCGACATACTGCTGACACGAGCGTGCATAGGCCCAGACGAATACATCGCGCAAAAGTTCTATGCGGTTCAATTCATACACGCCCAGCATGGCGTCCACATAGGCCTGCTGCGGTACATCAATAAAGGATAGTGGGCACAGGTTATGGCGGATGAAAGGAATATTGGCCGCTAAGCGCGAGACGCGTTTGTTCACGTCTTCAAATGGCTGCAGATAGGGCAGATGCACCATCAGGAAGAAGGCTTGCTCGAATGGGTCGTGAATTTCTGCCGCCATCTCGATGACGATGCCTAATAATTCTTCCAGCCGCTGTGGCAGGGCCACCGGTAAGTACACGCTGCCGCCGATCTCCACCGCACGGCGACGGATGCGGCCGCAAGCAAATGGATCGGCCATCAAACCATCCGACAGGAATGCGTGCAAAGCGATGATGGTGTCGGTGCTCAGCGTGGCTTGTTCCGGGTCGCGCACCAGATATTCGATGGCATCCTTGTGATTCAAAATCATCTGGGTTTCCAGCGCATCCTTCCCTTCGGCGGCCTGACCGAATTCGATCAAGCGCTCGGTATCAAGACGGCTGTAGGTATTCCCCTCCAATTGTGACGATGCCCAAGATAAGTCTATCAATAGCAGATTCAGAATGTCGCGAGCAAACGTACCGGCAGGCGTCTGCTGTGCCGGTGAGCGCCCCAGCGCATGCAGTTGATCGCGCAGGCTGTGCGGCAGGTATGCGCTATGATTGGGATGGTATTGCTCCAGAAATTCCAGCTTGTACCCAACGGGTGTGCGTAATTGGCGCGCTTGCCGCACCGCGGCCTTAATCTCTGCGCCGGCTGCTGAGGTCGGTACATACACTTCGGGCGCTATCTGTTCCAACGCAGTGGTGTACGCGTGGACAGTTCCTTCGACCAGGCATGGGGCGGGCAGGTAGCGCACGGCACGGCTTGCTCCGCTGCTAACTATCCGGCCTTGCTCAAGGAGTAAGGCCAGCCTGCGTTGTAAGGTGCGTCTTGCGGTATGGCCACCGGTGGACAGGAAGAGTGCGTCGATACCAACACCTTCAGGGTGTAAGGAAATCCGTGCAAGGAGTTGGTCTAATTCTTCATGTAAGAGTGATGTTGGCATGGTCTTCTCTGCTCAGGACTGACTCAGCCATTATCGCGCCAAATAAAATGGCGCGCAAATAAATTCGCGCCATTTTGTGCGCCAGCCTCTGAACCCCGAAATTTTTCGCGCAAAGTTGATAAAAGAGTTTGAGCATGCCGAACAGCGCTTGGTCTAAAGTAGTCACATCAAAATAATGTCGTACTGCTCCTGATGAAACATACTCTCCACCTGTAAGGAAATCGGTTTGCCGATGAAGTCGCCGAGCATGGTTAAGTGCTGCGATTCTTCTTCGAGAAACATGTCGACCACGACTTGTGACGCCATGATGCGGAATTCACGCGGGTTGAATTGTTTTGCTTCGCGCAGCAGTTCACGCAGAATTTCATAGCAAATGGTGCGGGCGGTTTTGACCTGGCCTTTACCGGTACAAGCCGGGCAGGTTTCACACAATACATGCGCGAGCGATTCGCGGGTGCGCTTGCGCGTGACTTCGACTAAGCCGAGAGCAGAAAAACCGGACACCGAGAGTTTTGTGCGGTCGCGTGATAAGGCCTTGTTGAGCTCAGATAAGACGGCGCTTTTGTGTTCTTCATTTTCCATATCGATGATATCGAGAATGATGATGCCACCGAGATTACGCAAGCGTAATTGGCGCGCAATCGCATGCGCTGCTTCCAAATTGGTTTTGAAAATGGTGTCGTCAAAATTACGCCCGGCAACGAAGCTGCCGGTATTGACATCGATGGTCGTCATCGCTTCGGTCTGATCGATGATCAGATAGCCGCCCGATTTTAAATCGACGCGACGGCCGAGCGCACGTTCGATTTCTTCTTCCACTCCATACAAGTCAAATAAGGGCCGCTCGCCGGTGTAATGGCCGAGCTTGGGAATTACCGAGGGCATGTAGCGATGCGCAAACTCTTGCAGCATGAGGAAATTTTCACGCGAATCGACCTGGATGCCGGCGGTATCTTCATTGACAAAATCGCGCAAGACACGCTGTGCCAAATTCAAATCTTGGTACAGCAAGGAAGTCGGTGGCAAAGTTTTGGCCAGGCTGGTGATGGTCGACCAGGTGCGGCGCAGGTAATCGACATCGGCTTTCAAATCTTCATCAGAAGCATCTTCCGCCATGGTGCGCACGATGAAGCCACCTTTGTCTTCGGGCTGCTGCAGGCTTTGCACTTTATTGCGCAAGGCTTCGCGTTCTTCTTCATTGGCAATTTTTTGCGAAATACCGATATGCGAATCTTGCGGCAGATAGACCAGCATGCGTCCGGCGATGGAAATTTGCGTCGACAAACGCGCGCCTTTGGTGCCGATCGGGTCTTTGATTACTTGTACCGTCACCGACTGACCATCGAACAGTAATTTTTCTATCGGTTTGAGCGTGGCACTGCCGCTGCCGTGATGATCTTGCGAACGCGCATCCCAAATATCGGCCACATGTAAAAATGCCGCCCGTTCCAAGCCGATGTCGATGAAGGCTGATTGCATGCCTGGCAAGACGCGCGCTACCTTACCGAGGTAAATATTGCCGACCAAGCCGCGTGACAAGGTTCTTTCTATATGTAATTCCTGTACCGCTCCCTGAAAAATCAGGGCCACCCGGGTTTCTTGTGGCGTGATATTGATGAGGAGGTTTTCGCTCATGGAATGAAAGAATTTCGTATTAAGAGGTAAGAATGTGAGACGCGCGCAATAACTGGCAAGTCTCAAATAAGGGTAATCCCATGATGCCAGAATAACTGCCGTTGATGTGGGAAATAAAGCGCGCCGCACCACCTTGTATGCCATAGCCGCCGGCCTTGTCGTACGGTTCAGCGCTGTCGCAGTAGGCGGCGATAGTCGCGGCGCTCAACTCGGCAAAGCTGACTTCGGAACATTGGCTGGCCGTGTGCATGCCGTCGGCTGTGCGCAGGGCGATGCAAGTCAGTACCTGATGCGTGGTGCCCGATAGTTGGCTGAGCATGGCGATGGCGTCAGCCCGGTTGGCCGGCTTGCCCAGCACTTGCTGGCCTAGCAATACACTGGTGTCGGCAGCCAGAACCGGTAGGTGCGCTAAGTTCCGCCATTGCATCACTTGCCAAGCCATGGCGGCTTTTTCTTGCGTGACGCGGGCCACGTAGTCATGCGCCAATTCGTTTGGCAACAGCAGTTCGCTGACATCGGGGCCACGCGGGGCGGCTTCGCGCAGCAGTAATACTTGGTGGGACACGCCGATTTGTTCGAGCAGGGCGCGGCGACGCGGGCTTTTCGATGCCAGATAAAGCAGGGGCGGGGTGGGGATGGGCATGGTGCTCAATTGCCTCAACTGCGGTGATACGGATGGTTTTGCGTGATCGACCAAGCGCGGTACAGTTGTTCTGCCAGTAACACGCGTACCATGCCGTGCGGTAAGGTCAGGCTCGATACCCGGATCAAGCCATCGGCTTTGGCTTTGAAACCGGCATCGAGACCATCGGCACCGCCGATCACGAAGACGATGTCGCGTCCTTCTTGCTGCCACTGTGTCAGATGCTGCGACAAAGCGACGCTGGTCCAGTCTTTGCCGTGCTCATCGAGGGCGATGATGCGGGCATTTTTAGGAATCACCGCTTCGATCTTGACGCGTTCGAGTGCCATCACGGTTTCCGCTGTCTTACTACCGGAGCGCTCGATAGGCTTGATTTCTTTGAGATGGATGCGACATTCCGGCGGCATGCGTTTGACGTATTCGTGGAAACCGGTTTCTATCCACTCCGGCATTTTATGCCCGATGGCGGCGATAAGGAGTTGCATACTGAGGGTCTGGTAAAAACAAAACAAGCATGAGGCGCGCAAACATCCGTGCTTCCTCAGGTAAAAAAATGGCTGCGCGAACGCAGCCATGGCTTCAAAATAGCTTTACGCTGCGGCGGTTTATGCCGCCGATTTGCGTGCCGGACGTTTGGCCGCGGCTTGCTTGGCCGAAGCGGCAGCCGTTTTGGTGCCGGCTACTTTGACGCGCGCACCGGTTGGAATCTTGGCAGCGACTTTTTTCACTGCCGTGCCAGCGGCAGCGGCAGCAGTTTTGCGCGGTTTGGCAGCGACTTTGGCAGCGGTCGCGGCAGCGACTGCCGTGACCGTTGTTTTACGCGGTTTGCGTGCTGGTTTTTTCTCGTCGTCGACGGTGGTTTGTATCGCCATCATGTCATGTGTCACTTCGAGCGGGGCTGATTTGCCACCGCCGACGCGACGCGTGGCACGGCTTGGTTTGTCTTCGGCTTCCGGTTCCGAAGCGGTACGCTTGGAAATACGTTTGTCGACGCCGAGCTTGATCGGCTTGTCGCCCCACAGCTCTTCGAGTCGGTAGTAAGCACGAATCGCCGGTTGCATGATATGCACGACCATGTCGCCCAAATCGACCAAGACCCATTCGCCGGTGGTTTCGCCTTCGACACTGATGACCGTGCCGCCGTTTTCTTTGACTTTGTCACGCACCGAAGCGGCCAGCGCCTTGGTTTGACGGTTTGATGTGCCGGACGCGACCAAGACACGGTCAAACAGACTCGTGAGGTGAACTGTGTCGAACAATTGAATTTCTTGTGCTTTGACGTCTTCGAGAGCCTCAACGACCAGCGTTTGTAATTTTTTGATATCCATTATTTTTAATAAATTGAATGTAGTTGTAGGTAGTCTAGCACCTTGTGAGGCACTAGCAATCTGATTGTCGGGTTATGCTGTGTTAATTCTGTCCGCAGTTGGCTGGCGGACACGTTCATTGCCAAATTCGGTTCCAGACAAACGCCACCTGCAGCCCGGGTGCGCATTGCTTGGGCACTGATTGTTCTTTTTTGCCATTCTTCGGCGATTTCCGGCGGCAGCGCCTGCAAGCTGTATCCGGGTCGCGCTGCCACGCATAAGTTAGCCAGCGTGAACAACTCGCGCCAGCGCCACCAAGTTGATAAATTCAATAACTGGTCGGCACCCATGGCCAGATTGAGTGAGGCAGCCGGACCGAATTGCTGGCGTAATTCTTGTAAAGTGTCGATGGTATAGCTGACTTCAAGACGCTCGGCGCGCCGAATTTCTTGCTGGTCGATATACACTTCACCGCCGCGCCAGTCGGCAAATGCCAGTTCCAACATGGCCACGCGTTGTGCTGCGGTCGCCGTTAAGGCCGACTTTTGCCACGGCTGGCCGGCTGGGATCAGGCGTAACTGATCGGGATGTAACAAGTCACACAGGCTTTTCGCCAAGGCGACATGGCCCAGATGAACTGGGTCAAAACTGCCGCCCAGCAGCAAAATGCAGGGCGGCTGCTCAGTCCTTACACCCATTCCCGACACACCAGAAAATCGCTTTGCAGACGCGCTTCCGCACTGCCGGCCGGGGCGCTCCAGTCATAGCGCCATTTCACCACTGGTGGCATGGACATCAGTATCGATTCGGTACGACCACCCGATTGCAGACCGAAATGGGTGCCACGATCGAAAACCAAGTTGAATTCGACATAGCGGCCGCGCCGATATGCTTGAAAATCACGTTGTTGCTCGCCATAAGCGAGCGCATCACGGCTTTCCACGATAGGGCAGTAGGCAGCGATGAAGGCATCGCCGACCGCGCGTGTCATGGCAAAACTGTGGGTAAAATCACATTCATTGAAATCATCGAAGAAAATTCCGCCGACGCCGCGTGCTTCTTTTCTGTGCGGTAAATAAAAATACTGATCGCAGGTTTGCTTGAAGCGCGGATGTAACTCGGCACCGAAGCTGTGCAATGCATCTTTGCAGCTTTGATGAAAATGTCGCGCATCGTCTTCAAAACCATAATACGGCGTCAGGTCCATCCCGCCGCCGAACCACCAGACCGCTGCTTGTCCGGCTGTTGTGGTGATGAAAAAACGCACATTCATGTGTACCGTCGGTACATACGGATTACGCGGATGCAGTACCAGCGAAACGCCCATGGCTTCCCACTGACGGCCGGCCAATTCGGGGCGGTTTGCGGCGGCCGAAGGCGGCAGATTTTTTCCCATCACATGGGAAAAATTCACGCCACCGCGTTCAAACACACGGCCCTCTTCAATCACGCGCGAAATACCGCCGCCACCTTCGCTGCGTTCCCAACTGTCACTCAGAAAGGGATTGCCATCGATGGCCTCGAGCGCTGCAACGATACGTGCTTGCAGTGCCAGTAAATAGGTTTTGACGGCGCCGCTGTCGGGCATCTCGTTCATCTCTGTCCTTGGTTTGCCTTATTTAAAAAGCAAGACGGGTTGGACAGTGTCCAACCCAGCATGGGCCGCTACGCGCGGGCAGGTAAAACTGCGCTTAGTGTTTTCGCTCAGTGCTTGCGCTCAGTGCTTGCGCTCAGTGCTTGCGATTAATCGCGCGCCAGCCGATATCATGCCGGTACTGGGCACCATCGAAATGGATTTTTTCCACCACATCATACGCGTGTTTCTGTGCCAATTTTACCGTATCACCGAGACCAACCACGCATAATACCCGACCGCCGTGCGAAGTCAGGGTTTTTTCATGCAAGCTGGTGCCGGCATGGAAGGTGACGGTGTCGGCGGTTTCGGCTGGAATGCCGGTGATTTTATCGCCTTGACGCGGGGCGTCCGGATAACCGGCCGCTGCCATCACTATGCCCATGGCGGTGCGGCGATCCCATTCGAGTTCGACGCTGTCGAGCGTCCCATTAACCGCATGTTCCATCACGCTGAGTAAATCGGTTTTCAGTCGCGCCATGATAGGCTGGGTTTCCGGATCGCCCATGCGGCAATTGAATTCCAGGGTTTTCGGGTTGCCCTGCTCATCGATCATCAGACCGGCATATAAGAAACCGGTAAACACGATGCCGTCGCGCGCCATGCCCTGTACGGTCGGGTCGATGATTTCGCGCATGACTCGTGCATGCAATTGCGGCGTGATGATCGGTGCCGGGGAATACGCACCCATGCCGCCAGTGTTAGGGCCGGCATCATGATCGAGCAAACGCTTGTGATCTTGGCTGGTAGCCAGTGGCAAAATGTTTTTACCATCGACCATGACGATGAAACTGGCTTCTTCGCCAAGCAAAAACTCTTCGATGACGACGCGGGCACCGGCATTACCGAGTTTATTATCAGACAACATCATATCGACTGCGGCATGGGCTTCGGCCAAATCCATCGCCACGACCACGCCTTTACCGGCGGCCAAGCCGTCGGCTTTGATGACAATCGGTGCGCCCTTGGCATCGATGTAGGCATGCGCCGGTGCTGGATCGGAAAAAGTTTGGTATTCGGCGGTCGGAATCGCATGACGCTGCATGAAAGCTTTGGCAAAATCTTTCGAACTTTCCAATTGCGCCGCTTCTTTGCTCGGGCCGAAAATTTTCAAGCCGCGGTCGCGGAAAATATTGACGATGCCAGCGGCAAGCGGTACTTCCGGACCAACCACGGTCAGACCGATATGTTCTTGCTCGACGAAATCAGCCAGCGCGACCGGATCGGTGATGGCGATGTTTTTGAGCCGAACATCAGCCGCCGTGCCACCGTTACCGGGGGCGACAAAAATTGTTTGCACACGTTCAGATTGTGCGAGCTTCCATGCCAGAGCATGTTCACGGCCACCAGAGCCGACCACCAGAATTTTCATATTATTCTTCTACGATAGCGTTGGTATAGACTTCTTGTACATCATCGAGATTTTCCAGGGCATCCAGCAGTTTTTGCATTTTGATGGCATCTTCGCCGGTAAATACGGTCTCGACAGCGGGTTTCATGGTCACTTCGGCCAGCTCGGGTTTGAAGCCGGCTGCTTCGAGCGTGGCACGGATGTCGGAGAGATCGAACGGCGCGCACAGCACTTCCACGCCACCTTCTTCATCGCTGATCACATCATCGGCACCGGCTTCGAGTGCTGCTTCGAGCAAGGCATCTTCATCGGTGCCGGGGGCGAACAACATTTGTCCGCAATGTTTGAACATGAAAGCGACCGAGCCTTCGTTGCCCATATTGCCGCCGAATTTATTGAAGGCATGGCGTACTTCGGCCACCGTGCGCACGCGGTTATCGGTCATGCAGTCGACGATCAGTGCGGCGCCGCCGATGCCGTAGCCTTCGTAGCGCACCTCTTCATAATTGGCACCTTCAAGGGTGCCGGCACCGCGTTGTATCGCGCGCGCGACGTTTTCTTTGGGCATATTCGCATCGGCCGCCTTTTCTACCGACAGCCGCAGCCGTGGGTTGGTTGCCACATCGTCGCCGCCCATACGGGCCGCAACCGTGATTTCTTTAATCAGACGGGTCCAGACCTTGCCGCGCTTTGCATCGGTGGCGGCTTTTTTATGCTTGATGTTCGCCCACTTACTGTGTCCTGCCATAATCGCTCTTTCCTGAATCGGCCACAGCCGGCCCGCTGGAGCAGACTGGCTTGGTTTGATATTGAAGATGAAGAGCGGCATTTTACCATAAGGGCATGCTGTACTTCTTTCAATTCGTTGTCAAAGCCGGCATCGCTTAGCTGTGCGCCCACGACTATCGTTGGAAGGCATTACAATAAGGCCATGCTTACTCTTACTTCTTCCTCGTCCGAACGCCGTCATTACTTGGGCGGCTTACTTATTGCCGTGCTTGGGGCGGTGTTGTTTTCTACCAAGGCTATCGTCGCCAAGCTGATTTACCGCTACCACGTCGATGCCGTGACGCTGATCGGTTTTCGCATGGCCTTTTCTCTGCCGGTATTTGCCGCTGTGGCGGTGTGGCAGATGCGTGCCGCCGCGCCGCTGAGTGCCGGCGAGCGCTGGCGTCTGCTGGTTTTGGGGTTGATCGGCTACTATTTGTCTTCGTTCTTGGATTTTCTTGGCTTGCAATATATCAGTGCCGGGCTGGAGCGACTGATTCTGTTTCTGACCCCCTCATTTGTGATGTTGATGTCGGTGCTGTTGTTTCGCCGTAAAGTGACGGCGCTGGAGTGGGGTGCCTTGTTGCTCAGTTATCTCGGTATTATTTTAGTATTTCTACATGATTTGAGATTCGGCGGCCAGGATGTCTTGCTCGGCTCGGCGCTGGTGTTGGGCGCGGCGATTTCTTATGCCGCCTATTTGCTACAGTCTGGGCAGTTGGTCAACAAGCTCGGTTCGCTGCGCCTGGTGGCCTATGCCATGTGCGTTTCCAGTGCCGCTTGCATAGGACAGTTTTTTTTACTGCGCCCAGCCGCGCTGCTGATCCAACCGGTGCCGGTTTACTACTTGTCAGTGGTCAATGCTATATTCTGTACTGTCCTGCCGGTGTTCATGACCATGATCGCGGTCCAACGTATCGGGGCAGCTACCGCTTCCCAAGCCGGTATGATAGGGCCGGTGTCCACCTTGTTTTTAGGGGCCGTGTTTTTGGCCGAGCCAATTACGGCTTGGCAACTGGCCGGGACTTCGCTGGTGATGGCAGGCATGTATTTATTATCCAAGAAAAAGTCGGCGTGAAGCCGTTTCCAGCGCTGCCATCAGGCAGTACACCCTTACCGGAGGCCAGCATGGTCAAAGCAGTCAGAATGGAATGTGTCGGCGGTCCTGAAGTCATGCAGTACCTTGACGTCGAGTTGGCTGCGCCGGGGCCGGGAGAAATTCTGGTTCGTCACCATGCGGTAGGGCTGAATTACATCGATGTGTATTTTCGCACCGGTTTGTATCCGCAGCCATTGCCAGCCGGATTAGGCATGGAAGCGGCAGGTGTGGTCGAAGCGGTCGGTGCCGGCGTGACGGTGTTAGCCGTCGGCGATCGCGTTGCCTATGCCGGCCGGCCTGTCGGTGCCTATGCCGAGGCAAGGGTGATGCCGGCTGACCAAGTGGTACGTTTGCCAGCCGCGATCTCGTTCGAGACCGGCGCGGCCATGATGTTGCAGGGCTTGACCGTGGAGTACCTGTTCCATCGCACCTTTCCTTTGCAAGGTGGCGTAACCATCCTGTTTCACGCCGCTGCCGGTGGCGTCGGCTTGATCGCTTGTCAATGGGCACGCGCCTTAGGCGTGACCATGATAGGCACGGTAGGCTCGGAAGAAAAAGCGAAATTGGCGAAAGAAAACGGCTGCGCCCATGTTATTAACTATAATACGGAAAATTTTGTTCAGCGAGTAGCCGAAATTACCGAAGGTAAAGGGGTTGCGGTCGTTTATGATTCTATCGGCAAAGATACCTTCATCGGTTCGCTCGATTGTCTGGCACCGCGCGGGATGATGGTCAGTTTCGGCAATGCCTCCGGCCCCGTACCACCATTCAGTCTTAATGAACTCGGCAGCCGCGGGTCCTTGTTTATTACCCGGCCCAGTTTAATGAGTTACACGGCCAAACGCGCCGATCTCGAGCAGATGGCGGCACGCTTGTTTGCGATGGTGGAGAGTGGCAAAATCAAGATTGCCGTTAACCAGCGCTATGCCTTGCGCGATGTGGCGCAGGCACATGTTGATCTGGAAGCACGAAAAACAACAGGTTCCACGGTATTAATTCCATAAGGCAAGAGAAAATGGCTCAGAATGAAGATCCCAAAGCGGCCGATAAGTCTGGCAGTCCGAAATTCGGACGCTTGCTCATCGTGCTGTTTTTTGCTGTCATGCTGATCGTGGCGATCACCTTGGGAAGCGAAGCGTATTATACGAATTAAGCCGATAGTAAATTGCATGCGATGCGTGGTGCCGGAAAATTGTAATTTAACTATTTTATTATCGAGTCATGGATACGATCCCTTTAATCACTGAATCGGAAAAGAAAAGCGAATTTTCCAGTTCCAGTCGCCTCTTGCTGCTACAAGGCTTAGTGCCAATCGCAGCGAATTTAGTCTCGTCACAGCTCGAGGCTTTTGCCTCGCGACTCACGCACGCCTTGTTTCTGGTGTCAGACCAAACGGTACGGCCGGAAGAAGCGGCCCAAAGTTTTCACGCATATCAATTACTGAAACGTAACTCCAGCAGTTTTTATCGTTTGCTGAGCTTACAAATCACCACCGTGCTGAGTAAGGAAGTGAGCGTCGTCAATACCCGTCGCAAAGCCAATGAAAATCAGTTGGCGCAGGATATTTCTTTGGTGACCTTCGAGGAAATGGAAACCCGGGTGCTGACCTCGAACCTGAGCAAAGCCTTGGAAATCCAATGTGCCGAGCAATTGGTCGCACTTAATATTCGCATCGGCCATGTACTGCGCCGCACCCCCATCAGTATTTCGCAAAATCCGTTTCGGCCGGAATTATTTATCCATGCCGTCATGCAGGCGTGGCAAGAGTTTGAAGCGAGTAAAGATAACTCGCATTGGATACTGCGCTTAATGCAAACGGAAATTTTTTTGCAACTCAACAGCGTCTATCAAGGGCTCAATGAAGCGCTGGTAGAGCGCGGCATACTGGTCGATATCGATGTCGCCAAACGCAAGAACCAAAAGCGCCCTATGCGCTCACGGCGCGATGATCTCGATGCGCGTGACCCGTATTTGGAAAATAAATTACGCAATATTTTTGCGGCACCCAGTGGTGCTCAAGCCAGTCCGCGTTTGCTCAAAAATACCGCCAGCCAGGCCAAGCAGTGGCAGAATTGGTCGGATGCGCCGGTACCGGCACACGCCGATACGGTCACCATAGACAGGCGTTTTTTTGATTACCTCAGTGGTTTGCAAAAAACTGAAACGCTGGCCGCCGCACCCTTGGGCGGTCACCATTTGCGTAATCTGTCGCAGCATGCCGAGGTCGGCGAATTGACGGCGATCGATCAGAACACGGTAGAGTTACTGGCGCGTATTTTCGACTATGTCTTTAACGATGACAGCATTCCCGATGAAATCAAAAGCCTGATCGGACAATTACAAATCCCGACCTTGAAAGTGGCCTTGCTCGATAAAGACTTCTTCTTCAAAGACAGTCATCCGGCCCGGGTTCTCATCGATACCTTGGCTAAGTCCAGCGTCTTACTCGGCAGTGAAGCCAGCGCCGAAGATCCGCTGTTTCAAATCATCGAAGGCATCGTCGAACGCGTGCAGCAAGATTTCGATCAACAAATCGAGTTGTTTTCCGATGCCGTGGCCGATCTCGAAGCCTTCCTGCAGAACGAAGACCAAGAGTCTGAGCAGGCGATTTCAGAACCGGTTGCGCTCGCGCTCAAGCAGGAAAAAATGCGGCTGGCGCGCGAGTTTGCCGAAAATGATGTCACCATGCGCGTTGATACCGGCGAAGTGGCCGGTTTTTTGGAAAAATTCCTGCAAGAACAATGGACCGGTATTCTCACGATTGCCCACAATGTGAAGCAAGAGAAACCGAATGCGCTGGAAAATGCCTTGCGCACGATGGATGATTTGATTTGGAGTTTGAAGCCGAAAAACAGTTCGGAAGAGCGCAAGGAGCTCGTCAGCAAACTGCCGGCCATGCTGACCCTGCTCAATGCCTGGCTCAATGCGATCAAATGGGATGACCCGGAACGCGTGCTGTTTTTCTCCAAACTGGCTGAGCGCCATGCCGCCATTGCCCGCGCACCTTTGGAATTTTCACCGCGCCGCCAACTTGAAATCGCCGTCAATATCGCCCAGCGTGCCAGCGAAAAGCGTCTCAATCGGCACGTCAGCGAACAGACGCAAGACGATTTACCCGATGAATGTCTGCAGATGGTCGAAGCGATGGAGCGCGGGGTGTGGCTCGATTTCAGCCGTGCTGCCGGTGTGCGCACGCGTTACAAGCTGGCTTGGGTGAGTCCGAAGCGCAGTCGGTATATTTTCAGCAATCGCCAAGGCCACGATTCATTTTCAATTTCCAGCGATGAATTAGTGGCCAAATTACGCAATGGTGACGCCGTGCGCATCTCTTTAGAGTCTTTGGTTGATCGCGCCTTGGTCGAAGCCCTGCGTGATCCGCCGGCCTGAGCCGATAAGTTAATGTATGGCGGATTCAACTACGAAGTGCAACTCGATGTTGATCAAAAATCTGACTAGGGTTTGAAACCCCGGCCAAAAGAGGCTGTCGCAAAAGCCTGATGGACGTTTTTTACACCTGAAACACCGCATACCTCGTCATTCCTGC
>NZ_JASJVS010000071.1:0-18555 GCF_035019605.1 Undibacterium sp. 5I2
AAAGCGCGCAGGAATGACGTGGCCACCAGTCAGGGTAATGATACCGACTCACTACCCTTTTGCGACAGCCTCTTCAGGCCGGAGATCGACGAAGGAGCGACGCGATGGGAGGGGGTGCAAACCCCTTCCAGCGTCTTTTCCATCGTCGCTTGCGACGATCCATTCAAGTCATCGACATCACCTCGATCGCGATATTGAAATCGGCCTTACTGGCCGATATGGGTGCCACCCTGTTACCGGCCGCGCCATTGCAGGATGAACTGGCGCGCGGTGCACTGCGTGCCAGTCGCATCAGTGATGTGCAACTCGCGCGTACCGTCAGCTTATGCGCCTCGAATACGATACCGCTGACCAATGCGGCCTTGGCAGTTCAACAATTGGTCATCGAGGTCACGCGCGCCTTGTGCCTTGAGCAGCACTGGCAGGGCGCGCGCAGCCTGCTGGCTTAAACCGCCGTCTGCTGGCGCGAGCCGGCCAAGGCCGATAAGCCGATGAACGCCGGATAGGCTTCGGTGATCACGAAGATAGGAATTTGCGAGAGATAGTTTTCGAAACGGCCTTTTTGTTCGAAGCGACGGCGAAAACCCGACTCGGCTAAATAGCTGCCCAGCCGCGGCACGATGCCGCCACCGATATAAATACCGCCACGCGCACCCAAGGTCACGGCCAAATTACCGGCCATGGTACCGAGCATGTCGCAAAAACTGGCCAAGGTATCGATGCAGACCGGGCAACTGCGCTCCAAGCCGCGTTGCACAATCGCCGCTGCATCCAAGTCCTGTGCCGGGTGGCGCAGATAATCTGCCAAGGCGCGATAAATCAGTTTCAAGCCTGGGCCAGACAACAAACGTTCCGAGGAAACATGAGAAAACTCGCGCCAAGCAAATTCTAAAATCGCGATTTCGCGCGCATTACACGGCGAAAAACTGGTGTGCCCACCCTCGCTGTGCAGCGGAATCCACGCCTCGGCAGACGGCACCAGACCGGACACACCGAGGCCGGTGCCGGCACCGAGTAAGCCGATGGCATGGCCGCTGACACTGGCTGCACCGCCGACTTGCTCGAGCTGATGTTGACCCAGAAATGGCAACGCCATCGCCAAGGCGGTGAAATCATTGACCACAATCAGTTGTTCAAAACCGAACAGACGGCGCGTCTGTTCGATCGAAAAACTCCAGTGGTGATTGGTCATGCTGATGTGGTCGCCGGTAATCGGATTGGCGATGGCAATGCCGGCCTGCTGCACCAGCGCACCGCCAGCCGCCTGCACCGCCGCAGCGCTGAGGTAGCTTTGCAAGGCCGCCGCCAGCGTCGCATACTCGGCGCAGGGCAGCACCTGCACGGCCGCCAACTCGCCCGGCGCGATTTCGAGCGCAAAGCGGGCATTGGTGCCGCCGATATCGGCGAAAAGTTTAGGAAAAGACATGAAATTTCAGCCGCTTAACTATGCTTGTCGACTAACAAGCTTTGTTCGGTTTCCGGATCGAAGAACACCGCTTTAGAGAGATCAAAGGCCAAGCGCATCGCTTGTCCCGGCATGGCCGCCGCGCGCGGATGCGTGCGGCAAGTGATGCGGGTTTGGTTAAAGCTTGAAAACACCAAGGTATCCGGGCCGGTTGGCTCGGTCAGCTCGACCACGCAATCGACTTCGGTAGGATGGTAGCCGTCAACCATTTCCGAAGCACGCGCACTGACCGCATCGGTCACGTGCTCAGGCCGAATGCCGAGGATGATCTCGCCATCCGGTTTGCGCAAGCGTTTGATCGCGGCCAGATGCACGTCCGGCACCGGCAACTGCGTCACTACGCCGCCGTGTTCGAGGCAGAAAGAAACGCCAGTGGCTTGCGTTTGCAGCTTACCACGCAGGAAATTCATCGACGGCGAGCCGATGAAACCGGCCACGAACATATTGGCCGGACGGTCGTAAATATCTTGCGGACTGCCGAACTGCTGCACCACGCCATCCTTCATCACCGCAATTTTGTCGCCCAAGGTCATCGCTTCGACTTGATCATGCGTCACATACACGGTGGTGGTTTTGAGACGTTGATGCATGAGTTTGATCTCGGCGCGCATTTCCACCCGCAGTTTGGCGTCGAGATTAGACAAAGGTTCATCGAACAAGAACAGCGAAGGATTCCGCGCGATGGCGCGGCCCATTGCCACCCGTTGGCGCTGACCGCCGGACAACAAGGCCGGTTTGCGGTCGAGCAGATGGGTCATTTGCAGAGTTTCAGCGACGCGGTCGACGATCTTCTTTTGTTCTGCGGCCGGTACCTTGCGGATGCCTAAGCCAAACGAAATATTTTCGCGTACCGTCATGGTCGGATACAGCGCATACGATTGGAACACCATGGCGATGTCGCGTGATTTCGGAGGTACATCGTTGACACATTTTTCGCCGATATAAATGCCACCTTCGGAAATCGTTTCCAAGCCGGCGATCATATTGAGCAGCGTCGATTTACCACAGCCGGAACCGCCAACCAGAATTAGAAATTCGCCATCTTTAATTTCCAGATTAATGCCCTTCAATACTTCTGCACCGTTCGGATACACCTTGCGTACATCGCGGATAGACAAGCTAGCCATATTCATATTCTCCTGATTACTTGACAGCCCGGGCGCGCATGCTCCGCAGCGCCGCCCGGGTTCATAATTGATTAGCCTTTGACCGCACCGGCCGTCAGGCCGCGCACAAAGTATTTTCCAGCCAACAGATACAGGCCCAGCGTCGGCAAGGCGGCGATGATCGCAGCAGCCATGTTGACGTTGTATTCAGTCACGCCCGTCGAAGTATTAACCAGGTTATTGAGTGCCACCGTGACTGGTTGGGCATCGGTACCACCGAACACCACGCCGAACAGGAAATCATTCCAGATTTGGGTGAATTGCCAGATGAAGCAAACCATGAAAATCGGCAGCGACAAAGGCAGAATCACACTCCGGTAAATACGGAAGAAACCGGCACCATCGATGCGTGCCGCTTTCACCAATTCATCGGGCACGCTGACATAGTAATTACGGAAGAACAGGGTGGTGAAGGCGACGCCGTAGACGATATGCACGAACACCAAACCGCCGGTGGTATTGGCCAGCTCAGCCATACCGAGCACGCGCGCCATCGGCAGAATCACCACTTGAAACGGAATGAAACAGCCGACCATCAAGCTGGTGAAGATAATTTCCGAATACTTGAACTTCCAATGCGCTAACACGTAGCCGTTGAGTGAACCGATCAAGGTTGACACCAATACTGCCGGCACCGCCATCTTGATCGAATTCCAGAAATACGGTGCCAAACCCTCGCAGCGCACACCGGTACAGGCGGCACCCCAGGCTTTTTCCCATGCCGCCGTACTCGGATGCATAGGAAAATCGAGCAAATTACCGCTGCGAATTTCATCGAGCGATTTGAGTGAGGTGGACAACATCACATACAGTGGCGCGAGGTAATACAGTGCGCAAAAAATCAGCAGCGCGTAAATCAACAGACGACCGGGACGGAACGCCGCTTTGCTGTCAGTGGCCATGGCGAGCCTCCTTGGTTTCGAGGTAAATCAACGGCACCAGCACAGCCAACACCGTCATGAGCATCATCATCGCCGAAGCAGCGCCGAGCCCGAGTTGACCACGTGTGAACGAGAATTGGTACATGAAAATAGCCGGTACATCCGACGAAGTGCCGGGGCCGCCGGCGGTCAGTGCCATCACCAGATCGAAACTCTTGATGGCAATGTGCGAAAGCACCAGCAGCACGCTGAAAAATACCGGGCGCAGCGCCGGAATGACGATGCGACGATAAATGGTCGGCAGGCTGGCACCATCGACCATAGCGGCTTTGATGATACTGTCATCCACGCCGCGTAAGCCGGCCAGGAACAGCGCCATCACGAAGCCCGACGATTGCCAGACTCCGGCAATGACGACGGTATAGATGGCAAAATCGGAATCGACCAACCAATCCATGGAAAAGTTCGGAAAGCCCCATTCTCTGACCATTTTTTCCAAACCCAGGCCAGGATTGAGAATCCATTTCCACGCCGCACCGGTAACGATGAACGACAGCGCCATCGGATACAGATAAATCGCTCGCAGTGCGCCTTCGAGACGAATTTTTTGATCGAGAAACACCGCCAGCGCCAAACCAACCGCCAGGCAGATGAGGATGAACAGCGAGCCGAATATCCCGAGATTGGCGGCAGACACCCACCAACGGTCGAGATCGAACAAGGCTTGATACTGACCGAAACCGGTCAATTCGTAATTGGGCATGATGCGCGAATCGGTCAGTGACAGATAGGCGGTAAAGGCGATGAAACCATACACAAACAGCAGCGATGCAAACACGGTTGGCGAGAGCACCAAGCGCGGCAACCACAGATCGGCGAGCGAACGCAAACGGTCTGGCAAGGAAGCCTGCGACTGCGCGGGGGAAAGGGTAGTACTTGACGGGGGAATGACCGACATGCTTGTCTCCGGGAACAGAGGATCACCAGCGCGCCAGAGAGCGTGCCGGTGCGCCGCTGCATCAATGATGCCGCGGCGCCTCCAGGTAAAACTGAGTTTATTTTGCTTTTGCCGCTTTGACCAGGGCTTGGGCTGCTGCTTGGGAAGTCATGTTGGAATTCATGAATTTCGCAATCACGTCTTGAATTGCGCCAGCTTTAGCTGAATCGATCGCCATGCCATGGGCAAAGCTTGGTACCAGACCACCGGATTTGTTGGTGGCATCCATGTCATCCATCGATTTCAAGGCACAACTGTCAAACTTGGCGCGGGAAACGCCGGCACGGACCGGAATCGAACCCTTGTTGAGATTGAAGATTTCCTGGAATTCCGGGCTCATCACCGCGGTTGCCAGTGTCAATTGCGCTTTCTGTTGCTCAGCACCTTTGACATTGAACATCGCCAAAGAATCGATGTTGAACGTGTACGATTTTTCTGTACCCGGTGCGGCTACGCAGAGGTAATCCTTGCCTGGCTGTTTGCCGGCGGCAGTGAATTCACCTTTTGCCCAGTCGCCCATGAATTGCATACCAGCTTTACCGTTGATGACCATGGCCGTTGCCAAATTCCAGTCGCGGCCAGCGGAATCTTTATCGATGTAAGTCTTGATTTTGCCCAGTGTATCGAAAGTCTTGATCATGGTCGGGCCGGACAGTGTCGCCGGATCGAGTTGAATCAAAGCTTTTTTGTAAAATTCTGCACCACCGACGCCGAGCGCGACCGATTCAAAGACCGTCGCATCTTGCCAAGGTTGACCACCGTGGGCAACGGCGATGAAGCCGGCTTTTTTGATCTTGTCGGCAGCAACAAAGAATTCATCGAAATTGGTCGGTGTTGTGGCACCGGCTTTTTTCAAGACTTCAGGATTGATCCACAACCAGTTGACGCGATGCACATTGATCGGTGCCGCAACATAATGGCCTTTGTACTTCATCACATTCGAGACTACTTTAGGCAGTAAGCTATCCCACTTGCCTTCGGTAGCGGCTGCATCGATATTGGCTAACACGCCTTCATTGCCCCATTCTTGAATCGATGGACCTTTGATTTGGGCCGCTGTCGGTGCACTACCGGCAATCACGCGTGCTTTCAGTGCAGTCGTCGCATTTTCACCACCGCCGCCGGCGACCGCGAAATCTTTCCAAGTAATGCCCTTGGCTTCCATCATTTTTTTCAATTCGGCTGCCGATTTTGCTTCGCCGCCAGATGTCCAGTAATGCAAGACTTCGACTTCCGCTGCCTGGGAAGTGGCCATGCCGGCCATCATCGTCGTCGCAGCAAGGACAGCTAAGCTGATTTGTTTCAATTTCATGTTGGTTCTCCAGTGAAACTTGATATAGGGTTGTGGTGACGCTCAAGTACCCGCGCAGACTATCGCAGTCCGCGCGGCCAGCCGGGGTGGATTACCACCAAGCTTCGACTTGTACGCCAGCCGACGTGCCGCTGGTGCCATTGTTATACACCGGGCCCGAGTTGTTATTAGCATTGACCGCAGCAGTGGCTGCATTGTTCCATTTACCGTAGCTGACGAACAAACGCAGCTCTGGACGTGCCCAGTAACTTTCGCCCATGGAGATGGTTGGAGCGATCGTGAGTTTGGTCAAACGTTGATCTGCTGCGCCATTGGCACCAGTGACGCGATCAGTACCGAGTTCCATTTGCATTTTGAAATGTGGCGCAAAGGCATAGACCGGACGCACACCGAGGCTAGTCCAAGTGGTCGAGCCGCCGGCATTCGATTTATCGCGTTGGATCAAAGCTACGAATTCGGCGCTGAATTGTTTGGTCGGTTGCACTACCAGGTCATTAAACAAACGCAGACGTGTTACGTCAGAGCCTAGCGATGTGCTGCCGGAAACACCGATACGACCGCCGCCACCGCCGACGCCAGGACCGACGCCATATTGCAGGCCGACGGTATTGCCGCCACCGAATACCTCTTGTTTGTGGAAGATCGATGCTTGCCAACCATTGTGTGAATTATCGCCTTCGCCTTTGATCAGGGTCAGAGCGGCGTCAACTTTGCCGCCTTCATTGACTGGCAAACCTTCGTAGATCACGGTTTGGCGCAGCGCTGCCGTGGTACCGGTAACGAGGCCGGTAGTTGGACTGATGACCGACAGATCATTATCTTTAAACACGGCATAGCTGAGCGTACCGGCACCAGCTTTGAAACGATCGATACCGGCACCGGTACCGTTCATGTTGATGTACTGCAAATCCAGCATATGGATGTCAGGACGGAAGTAGTAACGTTTCCCGACCCAAGCTACGCCACCGCCGAGGAAGTCGAGATTTTTCGCTTCGACATAGGCTTTGGCGACTTTCAAAGGCGCATCGGCGAAATCTGAGTGTGGGCTGTAAGCATTGGCCCACAGCGTACCCGTGAAGATCACGCCATCAGCGGCTTTGGCCAGCGTGGTGGTGTAACCGCCTTCGAAGTAGGCATCGCACTCATTGCCGAGGCGGTATTTCATCGTGTTACCACCGAGACCGAAGCAACTTTGCGAACCACCACCGCTGCGGCTGCCAGCGCCATCGCGGAAATAACCATGGAAGCCATCTTCATCGTGACCACCATCAGCCAGCGCGATGCCGGATGAGAGGGCGAGCGTGAGCGCCAAAGGCAGCGCTTTGAGTTTGTTGTATTTCATTTTGTCTCCGTAATTGTATATTTAACTATGCGCAACCAAGTCTGTGCTTATTTGTTGATCACCGTGAGCATGTCGCTTGTCGTTTGACCGCCATGCACACTAACATTGCTACGATTGTGATTCCAACTGTGCCGCCTCTTACTAGCCGGTAAGGCTTAAGTTGTTGATTTTTATCAGGATAAAGTTTTCAGTGCAAAGAGCTTGGCTTACCTTACTTTACAAACACCTCGATCTGCGCATCCCAAACTCGCCCGCGCTCATAGAGAAACAGCGGCACATGACGGGATTAGCCCTGAAGAAATAAAAAAACATATAAACTTACGTTTCTTTACAATTAGATGGCCTTACTTACGCTTGCCCTGTCCGATTGCAAGTCAGTTCGGCTATAGTGTCTGCCGAGACAAGGAAGGATACACAAGGTGCAAACAGCGATTTCAATATTGTTGCCCTGTGCGGAATTTGCAAATACAGCAGTCGATCGACTGTGCGCTGCCATGCGGTGCTATCGCACGGCGTTGTTGGGCGTGCTGCTGTGTCTGCTTGCAAATGCACAAATCTATGCACAAAATCAAACTGTCCAAGTGTTGCATTGGTGGACGTCTACCAGTGAACACAAAGCGGTAGCATTGTTGGCTGGTAAATTGGCACAAGAAAATTTGATCTGGGTCGATGCGGTCATACCGAACGGTTCAGGCATCGGTGCGGGCATCGTCTTGAAGAGTCGTATGTTGGCCGGCAATGCCCCGGAATTCGCCCAGCTCAATGGCGTCATCATTTCCGAATGGGCCGATCTCGGCTTGCTGCTGGAAATCGATGCCATTGCCAAAGACGGCAAATGGGAAAAATCGCTGTATCCCTCGGTGTGGAATTTGATCCGCCCGAAAGCCCATCCGGTCGCCATTCCACTGGGCATTCATCGTATCAATACGCTGTTCTACAATCGCAAGCTGTTTGCCAAATATCAGCTCACGGCGCCGACCAACTGGGATGAATTCGAAGCCGTCGCCAAGCGCTTGCAGCAAGCCGGCATCACCCCGCTGGCGCAAAGTTCCGAGCCGTGGCAAGTTGCCACCCTGTTTGAAACCTTGGTGCTGGCGGAATCGGATGCAGCTTTTTATCGCAATGCCTTCGTGCGCAAAGACGCCGCCGCCTTCACCGACTTGCGCTTTGCCAAAGCCCTGTTGCGCCTGCGCTGGCTCAAACAATGGATGCCGACGCCCTTGAAAGAACAAAGCTGGAGCGACATGACGCGCCTGTTGGCCGATGGCGACGCCGGCATGCTGGTCATGGGTGACTGGGCCAAGGGCGAACTCAACGCCTGGGGCATCGCCACCGATGTCGGCTTTTCCTGCGCTGCCGTGCCGCGCACCGCGCGCTACCATCTGTATGATATTGACACCTTGGTCATGCTGGCCAAAGACAATTCCTTCCGCAGCGCCCAAGAAAAAATCGCACAAATCGCGCTGTCACCGGCGATGCAGATGGAATTCAACCAGATCAAGGGTTCCATACCGGTGCTGCGCACGGCCGATACCAGCAAGTTCGATAGTTGTTCACTGGCCTCTTGGACGGTCTTTTCGCGTGGCAATATGGTGCAAGTGCCAAGCTTGGCACATCGCATGGCCACCGATGAATTGTCGAAAGACGCCATCATCGCCGAAGTCATGCGCTTTTTTTCTGATGACCGGCAGCCGGTGAGCGAAACCCAGCGCCGCCTCGCGGCGATCAGCCGCACCTTGACCCGCTGACACTGGGCCGTGCCCACCCCTGAATTGAAGATTTAAATATGACGCGCAAAATACTGATTGTTGATGACGATCAAAAAACCCGAACTCTGCTCAAAGCCTATCTGGAAAAAAACCAATACGAAGTCAGGCTGGCGCATAACGGCGAATCGTTCTTGGCCGAATTCGCCCGCTATACCGATGAATTATCGATGGTGATACTCGACGTGATGTTGCCCGATACCGATGGCTTCGCGCTGTGCAAAATTGTGCGGCAGCGCTCGAATATTCCCATCATCATGCTCACCGCCAGTTCCGATGAAACCGATCGCGTGGTCGGACTCGAGCTCGGTGCTGATGACTATATTGGTAAGCCTTACAGCCCGCGTGAACTGCTTGCACGTATCAAAGCGATCCATCGACGCATGGGCAGCGACAGCAATGCGCCGCCACGTTTTTACCGCTTCAATGGCTTTACCTTGGACACCGTCGAACGCACCGTCGTCAATGCCGCGGCCGAAATCGTCGCACTCACCGGGCTGGATTTTCAATTATTGAAATACTTCCTCGAACACCCGGGCGACATTCTCGACCGTGGTCTCTTGTGCGAGGAAACCCGTGGCCGCGATTCCGGCCCGCTCGATCGTTCGCTCGATGTACAAATCAGCCGCCTGCGCCTGCGCCTCAATGATGATGGCAAACAGCCATTCATCATCAAGACCGTGCGCGGCGCTGGCTATGTGTTCTCGGCTGACGTCAGCGTCTCGAATGTTTGACATCTTCAACCGCTGGCAATGGCTGCAGCGGCTATTGCCGTCGTCCTTATTGGGACGCTTGACCATCGTCATGGTGGCTGGGGTGATGCTGACGCAATTCGTTGGGAATGCCTTTTGGGCCGCGCAGATGCGCAAAGAATCGCAGATCGAGGTAAACGAATCGTCGCAACATCTGGCCCAGAGTGCGGCCAGCACGATACGGTATTTCATGAGCCCGCCGCCGAATTACCGTCCGCTCATCATTCAACAATTCCGCGAAATGGGCGGCACCCGTTTTTATGTCAATCTCAACAGTATGCCGTTGGCGATCAAAGATATCGAACAACAAGCATTGGCCGAAATGGCGAAGCAAAAAATCTTGCTGGCGCTGAAAAAGAATTTGCCCAACCTGGCTAAAGTACAAATCAACTTCTCCTGGCCGACTGACTTGGTGTTATCGGAAGACGGTGCCGGCATCGGCGATGTACCAGACCGCTGGGTTCAGCATATTCTCGTCACCAAGCCCAACCCAGCCCCGATACTGGTGATTCAAGTCGAAATGGAACCAGGTCGCTGGCTGTACTTGGCTACCCTGATGCCCAACCCATATTTCCTCGACAGTAATGACCCGCTGTCGGGCGACCGCGTGGTATTGCAAGCGCTGTCGCTGGCAACCGTACTGTTGCTGTCGATCTTAGTGGTGCGCTGGATCACGCGGCCGCTGGCGGCGCTGTCGGAAGCGGCGGAAGCCTTCGGTAACGGTGAAGCAGCACCGCAGTTGCCGGAGACTGGCAGCCGTGAATTCGTCAATACCGCGCGTGCCTTCAGTGCCATGCGCGAACGGATTGCGCGCTACATCGACGACCGCGAACGCCTGTTCGTCTCGATCTCACATGATCTGCGCACCCCCATCATGCGCTTGAAATTACGTGCCGAATTACTCGACGATGAAGAGGTGCGCAGCGAATTTCATGATGACCTCGATGAACTCGACATGATGGTTAAGGGCGCGCTGCAATGTGTCAAAGACAGCGATATTTACGAAAATCCGACCGAAATCCGCCTCGATCCACTGATTCAGCGCATGGTGCGCGGGGTCGGTTTGTCTGGCCATGCGATTGAATTTACTGAATCAGGCTTGAGTATCGCGGCCAAACCATTAGCGCTCAAACGCGCCATCGGCAACTTGCTCAACAATGCGATTCATTACGGCGAGCGGGTAGAAATTTTCTGCCTTGCCGTCGCTGGCGGCGTCGAAATTCACATTCGTGATCATGGCCCCGGCGTACCGGAAGAAGCCTTGAGCAGTCTGGCGCAACCATATGTGCGGCTCGAGCATGGCCGTAGCCAAAACCAAACCGGGCTCGGCTTGGGCCTGAGCATCGCGCGCGACATCGTCGACGCCCACGGCGGTACCCTGCGGCTGAACAATGCGGCCGACGGAGGTTTTGAAGCCGTCATTTTCCTGCCTGTAAAAGCATGAAACAGCGCTGGTATCATTTTTTCTGATACCAGCATGTGAATTTCATATTTTGCCAGATGCCGGCTTTGCCCCACACTGATCCCTCAGCAGATTTCGGTCAATAGTCGGCCGAATTCGCATAAAATAGCTGTTATCTCAGCCAACGCAACGAGAAACTGTAGACGATACCTCGCTACAGCTTATGAGCAAATTTGCATCTTACCGGATGCAATGGATGTTCTTTGCGATCTAAATTATCAATTTTGGAGCCATTCATGTTATCCGACACCTATCCGGAGTCTGCTGGTCTATCGTCTGCCGCCGTTCCTGCCACTAGCCTGTACCCGGTGCGCCTCGAAGACAAATACACCGCCACCACAGGCACGATCTTCCTCTCTGGCATCCAAGCGCTGGTACGTTTGCCGATGCTGCAGCGCCTGCGCGATCAAGCCGCCGGCCTCAATACCGCTGGTTTTATTTCCGGCTATCGCGGCTCACCCTTGGGTGGTCTCGATGAAACCCTGTGGAAAACCAAACAATTACTCGAACAAAGCCATGTGCGCTTCGTTCCCGGGGTGAATGAAGACCTCGCTGCCACCGCAGTCTGGGGCAGCCAAACGGTGGATCTGATCGGCCCGGCCAAATACGACGGTGTGTTCGCCATGTGGTATGGCAAAGGCCCTGGCGTTGATCGCAGCGCCGACGTGTTCAAACACATGAACCATGCCGGTACCGCCGTCCACGGTGGCGTGCTGCTGGTGGCCGGTGATGACCATGGTGCCTATTCTTCCACCTTGCCGCATCAATCCGACCATATTTTTTCCGCCTGCATGATTCCCATGCTGTACCCGGCCAATGTGCAAGAATACCTCGACCTTGGTTTGCATGCTTGGGCCATGTCGCGCTTTTCCGGTTGCGCGGTCGGTTTCAAAGCCTTGGCCGACACGGTCGAATCGACCGCTTCGGTCGATGCCGACCCCTTCCGCTTGCAGATCAACATTCCGCACGATTTTGTCATGCCCGAAGGCGGCCTCAATGCGCGCCTGTCGCAAGACACCCTCGGTATCCAAGCGCGCAAACAAGAAGCGCTGATGCAGGATTACAAAATCTATGCCGCACTCGCGTATGCCCGCGCCAATCAGCTCAACCGCGTCACCATCGACAGTCCGCACGCGCGACTGGGCATCGTCGCCTCCGGCAAATCGTATCTCGACGTGCTCGAAGCGCTGGAAGAACTCGGCATCGATGAAGCTCTGGCCGCCGACATTGGCCTGCGCCTGTTCAAAGTGGCGATGCCGTGGCCCTTGGAACCGGACGGTGTGCGCGAATTCGCACTCGGCCTTGATGAAATTCTGGTGGTCGAAGAAAAACGCCAGATGGTGGAATACCAACTCAAAGAACAACTCTACAACTGGCGCGACGATGTACGGCCGCGCGTGATCGGTAAATTCGATGAAAAAGGCGAATGGGTACATCCACGCGGAGAGTGGCTGCTTACTTCCAAGGCTGATTTTTCCGTGGCGCAGATCGCCCGCGTCATCGCCGCACGCATCGCCCGTTTTCATACCAGCGACTTGATCAAGGCGCGGCTGACATTTTTAGAAGCCAAAGACGCGGTATTGACCCGCCAAGTCAACACGCCGGCGCGTCCGGCCTATTACTGCTCAGGCTGCCCGCACAATACCTCGACCAAGGTGCCCGAGGGCAGTCTGGCCCTGGCCGGCATCGGTTGCCACGTCATGGCCACTGCCATTTACCCGGAATTCAATAAACTCACCACCCATATGGGTGGTGAAGGCGCGCCGTGGATAGGCCAAGCGGCCTTCAGCACGCTGCCGCACGTCTTTCAAAATCTCGGTGATGGCACCTATTTCCATTCCGGTTATCTGGCGATTCGCGCCGCCGTGGCCGCCGGCGTCAATATCACCTACAAAATTTTATACAATGATGCCGTCGCCATGACCGGCGGTCAGCCGATCGACGGCACCATCAGCGTGGCCATGATGGCGCAACAAATGGCGGCCGAAGGAATCGCCCGCATCGCCTTGGTTACGGAAGACCTGAGCCGCTACCTCGACCGCTCGGCCTTGCCGCGTAATGTCACCTTACACGACCGCACCGACATGGATGCGGTACAGCGCGAACTGCGCACCGTCCCCGGTACCAGCGTGCTCATCTATGATCAAACCTGCGCGGCTGAAAAACGTCGCCGCCGCAAAAAAGGCGAATACCCCGACCCGGCCGAGCGCCTGTTCATCAACCCTGCTGTGTGCGAAGCTTGTGGCGACTGCGGCGTGCAATCGAATTGCACCGCTATTTTGCCGCTGGAAACGGAACTCGGGCGTAAACGCGCGATCGACCAATCGTCCTGCAATAAAGATTACTCCTGTGTCAAAGGTTTTTGCCCTAGCTTTGTCACCGTCTCCGGCGGCAAGCTGCGCAAATCATCGACTGGCCGTGCCGCCGACAGCGCATTCGGCCCACTCCCCGAACCGCTGCTGCCAAACTGCGACAGCTCTTACAATATTCTACTCAATGGCATCGGTGGTACCGGCGTCATCACGGTCGGTGCCTTACTCGGTATGGCCGCCCATTTGGAAGGCAAGGGCGCATCGGTATTAGACATGACCGGCATGTCGCAAAAAAATGGCTCGGTCACTTCGCATATCCGCATCGTCAATCAAAGCAGCCGCTTGCGCGCGCAACGCATCGCCACCGGCGAAGCCGATCTGGTACTCGGCTGCGATATCCTCACCGCCGGCGCCCACGACGCCATTTCTAAAATGCGTGCCGGCCGCACCCGCGCCGTCATCAACACGCACCAACAACCGACCGGTGCATTCACGAAAAACCCCGATTGGCAATTCCCGCTGGAATCGACCGAACACCTGATCGCTGACTCAGTCGGCGACCAAGTCGACTTCATCGACGCCACCCGCATCGCCACAGCCTTGATGGGCGACGCCATCGCCACCAACTTGTTCATGCTCGGATTTGCCTACCAAAAGGGGGCGCTACCGGTCTCGGCCGCCGCCTTATTGCGCGCCATCGAACTCAATGGTGTCGCCGTCGCAGCTAACCAACAAGCCTTTCTGTGGGGCCGGCGTGCCGCCGTCGATCTGGCGCGCGTCGAAGGCATCGCCGTGCCAGCTCAAACCATTTCGCTGCAACTGCCACAAAGCTTGGACAAACTGCTGGCGCACCGCCAAGCTTACCTGACTGCCTATCAAAACGCCGCCTATGCGGCGCAATACACCGAGCTGGTAGCACGCGTGCGCAGCGCCGAAGCAGCGCTCGGTGCAGGCAATAAACTCAGCATGGCCGTGGCCAAGTACTACTTCAAGCTGATGGCCTACAAAGACGAGTACGAAGTCGCACGCCTGTACACGGATGGCGAGTTCAGCAAACAATTGGCGCAGCAATTCGATGGCAAATTCAGCCTGAAATTCAATTTAGCTCCGCCCTTGTGGTCGAAAAAAGACAGCCAAGGCCATCTGATCAAGGCCGAATACGGTTCCTGGGTGTGGCAAGCATTTAGCTTGCTGGCCAAATGCAAGAGCGTGCGCGGCACCCGCCTCGACCCGTTCGGCTATAGCGCCGAACGCCGCAGCGAACGCGCCTTAATCGTCGAATACCGCGCCATGTTGCTGGCCTTGCTGGAGCAACTCAGCGTCGCCAATCTGGCGCAGGCTGTGGCGCTGGCCAGCCTGCCGGAACAATTGCGCGGTTTTGGTCACGTCAAAGAACAAGCGCTGCAAAGCTACCAACGCGAAAAAATTCGTTTGCAGCAAAGCTTGAGCGAGAGCACTAGCGAATTGGCCCGCGCCGCCTAAATCGGCAGCGCCTGAGACGAGCAAAGCAGTGTGCTCGTCTCGGGCGTATTTCGGACCATACCTGATTTGTTTATTGACGTTTACGTTAACGTCATATAGATTCAAGCCATAAGAATACGCAGCGCTATTCTGCGCTGCATCACCAGACCGTTGAGGAAGACATGACCGACCTGTCCGTAGCCCAGAATCTGAACGAATACAAGCCCACTAATAAGCTGCGCTTTGTCACAGCCGCCTCGCTGTTCGATGGCCACGATGCCTCGATCAATATCATGCGCCGCATCCTCATGGCCAACGGTGCCGAAGTGATTCACCTTGGGCACAATCGCTCGGTAGAAGAAATCGTCACCGCCGCCCTGCAAGAAGATGCCCAAGGCATCGCCATCTCCAGCTATCAGGGTGGTCATGTTGAATACTTCAAATACATGATCGATTTGCTGCGCCAACGCGGCGGTGCGCATATCAAAGTCTTCGGCGGCGGCGGCGGTGTCATCGTACCCGAAGAAATCGCCGATCTGCATGCCTATGGCGTGACGCGCATTTTCAGTCCGGAAGATGGCCAGCGCATGGGCTTGGTCGGTATGATTTCATCGATGATACAAGCCTGCGATGTCGACTTGTCCGGCTATGCCCCGACCACCATGGGCGCTTTGCAGCAGGGCGAGCTGAGCGCGCGCCACCGACCGCTGGCGCAATTGATTACCGCGCTGGAAAACGAACGTGTCGCCCCCGAGTTACGCGCTGAAATTTTCCGCGCCGCGCAGCAGGTGCAAGTGCCGACGCTGGGCATCACCGGCACCGGTGGTGCTGGCAAATCCTCGCTGACCGATGAATTGATACGCCGTATCCGCCTCGATCAAAACGACGGCCTCAACATCGCCCTGATCTCAATCGACCCGTCGCGCCGCAAATCCGGCGGTGCCTTGCTCGGTGACCGCATCCGCATGAATGCCATCAACCCGTGGCAAGGCCAAAACAAAGTCTTCATGCGCTCGCTCGCCACCCGCGAAGCTGGCTCAGAAATTTCGCAAGCCTTGCCCGACGTGATCGCCGCCTGCAAAGTCGCCGGTTTTGACATCATCATCATCGAAACCTCTGGCATCGGCCAAGGCGACGCCGCCATCGTGCCGCATGTCGATGTCTCGATGTACGTGATGACGCCGGAATTCGGTGCGGCCTCGCAGTTGGAAAAAATCGACATGCTCGATTTTGCCGACTTCGTCGCCATCAATAAATTCGACCGCAAGGGTGCGCAGGATGCGCTGCGCGATGTCGCCAAACAATACCAACGCAACCGCGAACTGTGGAGCCAAAAACCCGAGGACATGCCGGTCTACGGCACCCAGGCATCGCGCTTCAACGACGATGGCGTCACCGCGCTGTATCAAGGCTTGCTGCCGGCGTTGTGTGCCCACGGCCTCAAGGCGGCTGCCAGCAGCCTGCCCGCTATCGGCGTCAAATATTCCAGCGCCAAGCACGTCATCGTGCCGGCCGCGCGCAGCCGCTACCTGGCTGAAATCGCCGACACCGTACGCCAGTATCACCAGCAAAGTGGCAAGCAAGTCGGCTGGGCGCGCGAACGCCAGCAACTGCAAGCAAGCAAACGCATGCTGGCCGCCGCCGGACATGCCGTCGATGAAGCTTTCGACGCCCTCATCGAAAGCCGCGACCACCACTTGAACGCCGAATCGAAACGCCTGCTCAAAGACTGGCCGGAACTGCAAGCCGCGTATGCCGGCGACGAATACGTCGTGCGCATCCGCGATAAAGAAATCCGTACCCGCCTGACTCAGCAAACCCTGTCCGGCACCACCATCCGCAAGGTCGCACTGCCGCGCTTCGTCGACCATGGTGAAATTCTGCGCTGGCTGCTGCTGGAAAATGTACCCGGTGCCTTCCCTTACACCGCCGGTGTATTCCCGTTCAAACGCGAAGGCGAAGATCCAACCCGCATGTTTGCCGGCGAAGGCGATCCATTTCGCACCAACCGTCGCTTCAAATTGGTTTCGCAAGGCATGGCAGCCAAACGCCTCTCGACCGCCTTCGATTCGGTCACGCTCTACGGTGCTGATCCGGCTCTGCGTCCCGACATCTACGGTAAGATCGGCAATTCCGGCGTCTCGGTCGCCACGCTCGACGACATGAAAGTACTCTACGACGGCTTCGACCTGTGCGACCCGGCGACCTCGGTATCGATGACCATCAATGGCCCGGCCCCGACCATTCTGGCCTTCTTCATGAATACCGCGATTGACCAGCAAATGGAAAAATTCCACGCCGCCAACCAGCGCGCTGCCACGCCCGAGGAAGCCGCCACACTCCGCGCCTGGGTCTTGATGAATGTGCGCGGCACCGTACAAGCCGATATCCTCAAGGAAGACCAGGGCCAGAACACCTGTATTTTCTCAACCGAATTTTCGCTCAAAGTGATGGGCGATATTCAGCAATACTTCGTGCAACACAATGTGCGTAATTTTTACTCGGTATCGATTTCCGGCTACCACATCGCCGAAGCCGGTGCCAATCCGATTTCCCAGCTCGCCTTCACGCTCTCGAATGGCTTCACCTTCGTCGAAGCGTATCTGGCACGCGGCATGCACATCGACGACTTCGCCGCCAACCTGTCCTTCTTCTTCAGCAACGGCATGGACCCCGAATACACCGTACTCGGTCGCGTCGCCCGGCGCGTTTGGGCCATCGCCATGCGCGACAAATACGGTGCCAACGAACGCAGCCAGAAACTGAAATACCACATCCAAACTTCCGGCCGCTCACTGCATGCTCAGGAAATCGACTTCAACGATATTCGCACCACGCTGCAAGCCTTGATCGCCATCTACGACAACTGCAACAGCCTGCACACCAATGCCTACGATGAAGCCATCACCACGCCAACCGATGAATCGGTGCGGCGCGCCTTGGCGATACAATTGATCATCAACCGCGAATGGGGCTTGGCGAAAAATGAAAACCCGATACAGGGCAGCTTCATCATCGAAGAACTGACAGAGTTACTCGAAGAAGCCGTGATGCAGGAATTCGAACGCATCGCCGAGCGCGGCGGCGTACTCGGGGCGATGGAAACCGGCTACCAACGCGGGAAGATTCAAGAAGAATCGATGCACTACGAACACCTCAAACACGACGGCAGCCTGCCCATCATCGGCGTCAATACCTTCCGCAACCCCAAGGCCGGTGGTACCCCACAAAAAATCGAACTGGCCCGCTCAACCGAGGAAGAAAAGCAATCGCAACTGACGCGCTTAGCCGATTTCCACGCCAGCCATGCCGCCGTCGCCCCGGCTGCTTTGCAAGCCTTGCAACTGGCGGCCATCAATAATGAAAACGTGTTTGAAAAACTGATGGAAGCGGCGCGCATCTGCTCGCTCGGACAAATCACGACAGCCTTGTTTGAAGTCGGTGGGCAGTACCGGCGCAATATGTAAGTTGACAGTTCGCGCCCTGCGCGGGTGTTTGGTAGTAAGAAAAAAAGCCTCAGCAATACGCAAGTATTGTTGAGGCTTTTGCTTTCAGATGCGCAGAACAACTTAATGGATCGTCGCAAGCGACGATGGAAAAGACTCTGGAAGGGGTTGGCATCCCCTCCCATCGCGTCGC
>NZ_JASJVS010000072.1:0-18296 GCF_035019605.1 Undibacterium sp. 5I2
GGCGCACAAAAAGCCAAGGTAGCAGTTGAGGCAATCAAAGGCGAAAAGACGATCAATCAGATCGCCCAAGAGTTCGGCGTGCATCCGACGCAGGTTAGCCAGTGGAAGAAAGAATTACTGGAAAATGCAGGCAGTCTGTTTGAAGGCAAACCCGGTCCGAAACCGGCCAGCACACAGAACGACCCAGACCGTCTCTATGCCAAAATTGGGCAGCTGAATATGGAACTCGATTGGCTTAAAAAAGTCAGGGATCAGCCTCTAACGGAACGATTGGTCAGCGCCTTCCTGGAAACAAACAGATAGCCCGTCAACGACAGCGTGATAAAGACGACTGTACTGATGGTGAAATTTGTGCTGGGTAGAAATGACAGATCCGATACCACCATAGTGCCTATTCCGGCGAAGCAGTATTGTATACATGTGAGCAATCCGAGCGCATGGGCACCCTGATCACGGAAGTGATTGGTCACCATCACTTGCACGGGCGGGTTGATAAGCGCCGTGGCCAACCGCAGCAAGCAGGTTCCCACCGTCATCAGACCGACGGTGAGTAAGGTGTCGCGGGTAAATATCTGAGCCAAGATGACGGTTGTGCCCAGCAGCGACGTGTAAATCCCTATGCCAACGATGTGCTGCGGTGCCACGTTGTTTGCATTGAGCTTGCTCATCACGCGATTGCCCAGTAGATAAGCCAGGGCGATGCCGATGAACAGATAGGCATAATCAGTCTCCTTGATCCCATATTGATTAATGTACATAAAACTGGAAATGCTAATGAACGCATAGAAAGCAGCAAACGCTGAGCCAACAATTAACGCCAGACTCAGGAAGTAGCTGTTCTTAAGCACACTGCAATAATTCAGCACGTGCGTCTTCATGCTGAATTCTGCGCGGAACTCTTTTTGCCTGTGGTTACTTTCCCGTACCGCCACCCAAGCCCACGCGAACAAGGGAACTTCAAACAGAGCGATGGCCCAGAAGCAATTTCGCCAATTGGAGACCTTAACGATCCATGCACCCAGCACTGGCGCAAGAATCGGCGAAAGTACCAATCCGAGCACTAATAAGCCAGTAGCGTGAATTTGCGCCTTCTTGTCCATGGTGTCCTTGATGACTAGCCTTAAAACGATATAGATGGCCGCGCTACCCAAGGCCTGCGCGGCTCGCATCACGATCATGGCAGGCATCGTAGTACACAGCGCAATCCAAACCGAAGCCGCAATATGCACGAGCAAACAAGAAAGCACCACAGAACGGCGCCCCCACAACTCGCTGACGATCCCGATAAACAGCACGAAGAAGGCTTGGCTGTAGTTATAGACCGAGATAGTCAGATTACTCACGCCCATTGATACGCCAAATTCGCGGGAGATCAGAGGCAAGCCAGACAAAAAAATATCGGTGCATGCCTGGGTGGAAAAAAGAAGCAAAACCATCAGAATGACTGGAGGTGGTCGAACGCTGTTTGTATTCATAAGATAAACCTGCAAATAATATGCTCAGTGACAAGTCAGCGCTTGCAGTTGCTGTGTGAAGGGAGGACGGGTGTCTGCGCCGGTAAGTCCGTCCTCGCAGGTGCGTTGCAGCGCGGCTTGCAGGTCGGCATATTCGGAATCAGATACATTCGACGGCCTGTGCTCACGTACCTCTGTCGCGACGTAGCGCAATTGTTCCAGGTGTTCGCCTATATAGAACGGCAAGCGGACATCGCTGAGGTCAACCCGGTGACCGTCCGGAATAATGCGCGCGTGGCGTTCGTGCTTCGATTTATGGCGAAATCAGCCGCATCACACCTTGAATTTTACTTCTGTTTACGACACCAGCACAAGATCTCGCCGATTTGCCAACCGACGCGCCCACAGAGGAAAGTAGCGACAACAAGCCAGGAAAAATACCGGGACGCGGCAAACGTAGTCCCTTGTCGCCCGCACTGAAACGACTCGACATGCTGCATGACATACCGGCACACGAACGTACGTGCCCATGCGGTACACCGATGGTGGAAATCGGCGCAGACATCAGCGAGCAACTCGACATCGTGCCGATGCAGGTGCGTGTGCTGCGTCATATTCGCAAACGCTACGGCTGCCCTGGCAGTACGCACGCGCCGGTGACCGCAGCCTTGCCACCACAACCGCTTCCAAAAAGTAATGCCAGTGCCGACTTCCTCGCCATGCTCTTGACGACCAAATATGTCGACGGCTTGCCGCTGGCACGCTTTGAGTGTAATGGTCTAATGTTTACGGACACTTCGAAACACCACGCACACGGTCACATGACGTGTATGCGGCATCGAACTGCAACGACTGCACACTTCGTGCGAGCTGAGCCTTGAATTCATTGGCTTTCTTGCAATCTTTGCTTCTTTCCTTGCACCGCAGCTTGTACAGCGACCTTAGGTCTCCAGGAGCGCAATGTTCTCCCGCATACGCGCACGTAGCATTTCCTGCCATTCGGGTGCCAGCCAGTGAGCAACCAGGTCGAAACCCTTGGCGATGCGCGTCAGTAAGCTAGCAAGATAGCGACTAGCCTCGTCACTACTGTCGAAACCAAAACGATGGGCGTTGGCCAGTACCGCTGAGCGAGAAATATCGAAACGCCCGGTTGATAACTGCAGTGTCAACGTTCGCGGTGTCTCAAGCGGATTGGGCACGACATCAAAAGCAGGTGCCAGACGCCAGCGTCGTTGCTCGTGCTGATACACGACCGCATGATTTCGGACATGCTCATCATCATTTCCGCACACGGCATTAAAGACCATGCGGCCGAACAGCTCGCGCCAGTCCTCAACCGGAGTGCCTATAATGCGCAGCTCCTCCGCCAAGCGCGGATAGCTCCAAAGGTCGGTTTGCGTCAGCTTGTCCGGATACTCCGCCTGCAACAGTGAGGCGGCGCTAACACACATCAAGCGCCGCTCGCCAATTCGGTCATAGCGCAGCACGCGCACTGCACTAGTCCCCTCGGTGGCCGGATGCAAAACAGTCGCGGCGAAATCCAAACCGCTCGCCGCCCCCCATTGCTGGCCTACGTGCTCGAGGCAAGGGATGTCAGCAATATCGCTGGCGATGCTGGGCTTAACCAGCCAATATTGACCTTCATCGTCCCGCAAGCTCGCCTTGGGGCGCGCGCCCCCTACACTGGCAGTCTGTACTAAGCGTCGGCGAAGTCGGACGTCGACCGCCGGGCGTTGCGCGCTCATGGCAGCCAGTTCTTGTACCAGTAACGGTAATTGGAACAGCTTAGGGTGAGACAGCTGTGCTACCGAGGGGGTGGGTCTGGTACCTACAGCAAGTGCGCCCCAGCGGTCAGCGTTGTTAGAAAGAATCAGATAGCGTGCCAGCAGCGTGCCTTCGGGCAGATTGTGCTCGCGCCTAAGCAGCGCCTGACCCCATGAATCCGGGCACGCGTCGCGCAGCACATCGTGCAAACCATTGTAGCGTGACGCTGGCCGCTCGTCCTCCGGCCGGAAAGGCAAGTTGACCGGGTCTATCGCCCAGGTGAGGCCGGCATCGACATAACTGGGGGCGTACTTGAACCTACCCGTGCCTGCGACGGGGCCGGCAAGGTAGCGACCGACCGTGACCCACTCCCCATTGTCCGGACGCTGTAAATAAATAAACAGGGGCTTAGAAGTATTCCGCATCTGCTTCGCCTCCTCGTTCTTGTTGGCTGAGCTTGACTCGACGGTGGGGAGAGTCGGACCACAGTGCGGGTGCCAACGCAGGTATGCCATCCTCAAATACGCCCAGAATCAGCAGTGCAGCGAGGTACGCGCCAGCGGCTGTGCCGGGGTCGCCTCGCTCCATGCGGCGCAAAGTAGCCTCAGAAATACTCATGCGCGCACACAAGTCGGCGGCCGTAATGCGTTGGCGTAAGCGTTGTGTGTGGATACAGCGCCCCCAAGTGCTCAGGCGCTCCCTTACCAAAGTTGGCAAGGTATCCGTGTTCAAGAGCTTTTTAGGCATGCGCCAATCCCCTCATAAAAAGTGTATTGTAGAACATAATATGATTTCTATGAGGGCTTTTCAATGTAGAGGCCAATCATGACGCGGTCAACTTTTTTGCAAAACATGGCAAGACTGAGCCTATCCATTCGCCTGACTTTTACCAGATCCAAGCGGAAAGCTCGGTCCTTCATAGGCAGCGGACAAACCGCTTGGATTAAATCTGCGCTTCCCTAAGTTTATTGGCAGACACATGACGCTCCGCCAGAGGACGTGCAGCATCAACCACAGCCCCATTCTTGTGCCAGCGATACCAGTTATTGAGCGAAACTTCTGCGACCTCGCAAGCTTTAAACAAGCGCGCCCCTCGGTCGCACGCGACCCGAATCGGCGCAATCAATTCCTACCGATCGCTCAACGCAGTCATTCGTCCTCGCCCTCGTCCCACAGGGCGCGCAGCTTTTTTTGCAGCACCAATAACGCTGCTGCTTCTGCCAGCGCCTTATTTTTACGGTCTACTTCTCATTGCAATTCTTTAATTTTTTTCTCTTTCGATCGCGATAGCAAAAATCCTGCTTAGAGCAAAGGCTAAAGAAACTTTGCATATTCCAGAAAAATAAACTGATAGCGACTATAATTTGCATGAAACGTTAATAAGGATTCATTCAGTGGAGCGAGCAAATACGACTTTAGAACGCCCATTACGGTCAAAACAAAGTGCCTTGAAGCAAGTGGCGAGGACTTTGCTCGCTGGTAAGGTGTATCGTCGTGAGGACTTGGCACAGGTCTCCAATGCGGTTGATCGGCATCTGAGCGAATTAGTTGCTGATGGTGCTTTGAAGCGCTTGGCGCAAGGGCTTTACTACGTGCCTAAAAAATCGGTGTTTGGTGTACTTCCACCAGATGATCATGAATTGCTCACTGCTTTTTTGCGTGACAAGCATTTTTTAGTGTTCTCCCCATCAAGTTATAACGCTTTGGGCGTAGGAACCACGCAGCTTTATAACAAAACCATTGTATACAATCACAAACGGCACGGCGTGTTTTCGTTTGGAAATCGTCAGTTTGATTTCCGAGTTAAACCACGGTTTCCGAAAAAAATCACCTCTGAATTTTTGTTGGTTGATGTGATTAATAATTTAGATGAATTAGCAGAAGATAAGAACCAAGTGCTTCAAATGGTTGAGCGAAAACTAGCTTTATTCGATCAGGCTAAGTTGAAGCGTGCTGTTTCCGCCTTCGCTTCGGTCGCGACGAAGAAACGTTTTAAGGCTTGGTTTCATGCTTGAGCTTTTGCATACTCGTAGTGATTTTAACGAGCTTCTTGCGATTGTCGGACAGCAGCGCGGGATAGCGCCAGTACTCGTTGAAAAGGATTATTGGATTATGCATTGCCTGTGGGGTTTACAGCAGTCACAATTCCAGTTCGAGTTGAAAGGCGGTACGTCGTTATCGAAAGGCTTTGGCATTATCCATCGCTTTTCGGAAGATATTGATATTCGCATAGAGCCGCCAAGTGAGTTGCCAGTTAAGGCGGGACGTAATCATGACAAACCTGCGCATGTTGAATCTCGACGTGTTTATTATGATTGGCTCTCGCAACACATTCGTATTTCTGGAATCGAAAGCGTTCAGCGCGATACTGCCTTTGACGATGAGAAAATGCGCAGTGCTGGAATACGCTTGAATTACCCCAATCGAGTCAGTCAGCAGAGCGGTATTAAAGACGGCATTTTGTTGGAGTTGGGATTTGACGATACGACCCCTAACCGCCCCGTCACTATCTCGTCTTGGGCGTACGATGCAGCAGTGACCGCAGGGGTAAAGATTCAAGATAATCGTGCAATTGATGTACCCTGTTACCTACCAACCTATACTTTCGTCGAAAAATTACAGGCGGTATCGACCAAATACCGATTGCATAAATCGGGAAAGGCATTTCCTGCGAATTTCATGCGCCACTACTATGATATCTATTGCTTGCTAGCGCTGCCCGAAATTCAAGAATTTATCGGCACATCAGCCTACGAAGTCCGAAAGATTCAGCGTTTTCCGAAAGGGGATGAGTTGGTCGCAGCCAAAAATTCCGCCTTTCTTTTAGATGATCATGAAGAGCGAGCGAGATTTAAAAAAGAGTATCAAAAGACAGCGGCGCTGTATTACAACGGCCAGCCAGAATTAGAGGAAATTCTTTCGCGCATTGGGCAATTCATCGGCAAGATGTAATTGCCTGGATAAGTACCGTTGATGAGCCAGATCGTATGAGCACTAAATGGCGAGACTTTCGTCGAGCGTTTCGGGCAGTTGGGTTTTATAGCGGATCCACATATCCGGACAACAGTGTAAACCAGTGTCTGTCGAAAAGAGACGAAGCAGACCATGAGTGAAAATAAGAGAAAAATATTTAGCGGCGCACAAAAAGCCAAGGTGGCAGTTGAGGCGATCAAAGGCGAAAAGACGATCAATCAGATCGCCCAAGAGTTCGGCGTGCATCCGACGCAGGTCAGCCAGTGGAAGAAAGAATTATTGGAAAATTCAGACAGTCTGTTTGAAGCTAAACGCGGTCCGAAACCGGTCAGCACACAGAATGACCCAGACCGTCTCTATGCCAAAATTTGGCAACAGAATATGGAACTCGATTGGTTTAAGAAAAAGTCAGGGATCAGCCTGTAACGGAACGATTGCAGTGGGTAGAGTCGCTCTCTGCCCTTTCAATCGCCAAACAATGCTGTCTCGTTTCAGTCACGCGCTCGGTCGTGTACAACAAGAAAAAGCGTTTACAGGAAGAGATGAATCCGGGCACGCGTCTCGCATTACATCGCGCAGACCAAGCCCGCACCTCCTTCCGTTCCTGAAAATTCAAGCTGATCGCATTGGCACAGCAAGTCTTACTCAGCTACCTCAATCAAGGTAGCATTTTTTTCAAGATACTTTCTTTGGAATCCCGGTTGCATCAACAATTGTTGCGGCCACTTGTCGCTAGATGGAATGGCCGTGCCCGCTTTGACTCGATAGTTTTCCGCCTGATTCGGCTCACCTGCGCCCTTATACGTAGCAATGAATGGAAACGCATAGATCGGTCGAGTGGCCAAGGTCGGTTCCGGCCCCGCGGCGTAAGGTGCCGGCGCACGCTTCATCTGCATGCCACGGCCATCCGCGCCGTTAGCTGGTCCGGGTTGCATGTTCTCACCCGGAGGTGGACCCATCCGTCGGTCAGCTATTTTGCCGGCCTTGATGACCGTTGGTGCATGCCCTGACTCTACCCAATTCATCAATGGTGTCAGGGTATCGAGCTGCGCGAAACCATCGCCGCCACCGCAATGGCCTACACCGGGCAGCATGAACAGTTTGACGAAACGGTCGGTTGTGTCTTTGCTCAGTTGATTTTGTACCGCCTGATAATAAGCAATCGATACCATCGGGGCGATAGAATTATCTGACCAGCCGTGCCACATCAACAGCTTGCCGCCACGGCTAGAATAAGCCGACAGATCCGGATTGCTGGCGTCTAACAGCCCGTGCAAGCGGCTGACACGCGCTAACTGGGTCATCGTGAAAGGGAACTGGTTCGCATGGCTTTCATCTGCAGTCGGTGTCGTATAAATCAGATGGCTCATGTTTTCCAGCATTTTCCCGGAAAAGCCGCTGTCTGCTTGCGGTGTTTTTGGGTTTGGCCGTGGCTGGATAAAATCCCATTGCAATTCCGAGCCCGGTTGTGATCCACCCGGTAAAAAATGCTTGCCCTCGGCATCGCTTGGCCCGGCATACAGCCGTTCGGCGACCGACCATTCGGCTTGGGTCAGGCAGTTGCTGCTATCTGTGCTGCCGGCTTGGCAAACGATCCAGGATGGCTGGATTTTGCAGGCGCGCGGGTCAGACAGCAAGCCGTCTCGGTTCCCATCCAGCATATCGCAATGTGCAATGACGGCAGCGTGCAGCAGCGGCAGTTTATCCGCATAGAGAATGGTCTTGCCTTGCTCATCGAGGTTGGCGGCCGTCGTCCACGCGTGCCAGAAACTGTTTTGTACAGTGAACAGCATCGCTGGGGCACCGGCCGAGATACCATCGAAATCATCGGGGTAGCGCTGCGCTTCCATCAAGGCTTCGCGGCCGCCATCTGAACAGCCGGAAAAATAGGCATAGCGAGCGGTTTGCCCATAAAAAATGCGTATCAATTCTTTGGCCGCCAGCGCAGTCAAATGGTTGGCACGATAGGCGAAGTCGATCAGCTTTTGTGGCTCCTTGCCGAAGTCACCGGCGCTCGGGGACATCATCGAACCTTGATGGCCAAGGTCGCTGGCTGCCACGACAAACTGGCCATCGAGCGCCGGCAGGCAGCTTGCGGCATTCCCGATGGAGGCATTGATATCACCGCACAAGCCGCCGCAGCCGGCTTGTAAATAGCGTTGCGTCCACTTTGTAAGGGGAAGATCGACTTCAAAACCTATGCTGGGTGCGATATTGCCTTTTACCTGACAAAACTCACCCTTCGCGGTAGTGATCAGGCTAGCCTTGAGGCTGACCGCGGCACCGGTAACACCGGCCAGATCGGCATCGGCCAGGGCCGCGCAGGAGATGACTGGTTTGACCACGCCAAGCTGCGCCGGCAGAACATTTTTTTGTACGGTGGCAGCATAGGCTGGCGAGCTCAATATCGCTGTGGTGAGTAATATTGACAATAAACTGGCAAACAGGCTGGTCAATAAGCGGCAAATTGTTTTGGATAAGAACACCATAAATAGTCCTGTGTAGGATGAAAGAATGATCAGCCGGAATTTTATATTTCATTGCGGTAGTGAAGTCAGATTTCCACGCGGAAACTAAGTTCTGTTACAAAAAAGAGCTCATTTACCAGATTCTTCGCGATGTCCCTTGACCCCCAGTTTCCAATAGCCGGCAGACTGGATAGCTGATTTTTGCACCAAACGCTCATTGAGCAGATGGGTAACGACGGTTTTGACCATGGAAGATTCTCCGGCTACCCAAAACTGGCAATCTGTTATGTCAATCAGCGCATCCTTGAGCGACTGTTCAAGTTGACCGGTCGTGCCGGGTATCCGCTTGCCTGCGTACAGCCAATGAACTTTCAGTCGGGCCAGCGTATCGATGCGCTGTTCATCGGCTTGGTTGGCTACCTCAACGAACATTTCTGCCTGTACCTGCGCCGGTAAATCAGCAGCGATGGCTGACATGGCAGGAAGCGCGGTGATATCGCCAAGCAGTATGTATCTTTGTATGGATTGACGTATTTCGGCACCAGCGCGCGGAGCCGAGAGTTGCAGGGTATCGCCGATTTTCGCACGGCTAAGCCAATACGAGGCCGGGCCATTATCGCCATGTAAAACCAGCTCGAGTTCCACTTGTCCATCAGCCGGCTTCAGCCGGCGTATCGTGTAAGCACGGCTTGCCGGCGGCCGCTGATCTGGTGCCGGAAAAAATACTTTTACCCACTGCGCCGGTTTGTCGCTGACGAAATTGCGCAGGCCATCCCCCACGAGAGTCAGTCGGCGCATCGATGGGGTGATATCGTGTATCTGCAGCACCTGAACCGGGGTCAGTGTGCGTGTGCGTTCAGTCGGTTTCATCCGCATCTTGAATTCCATTATCTGGTGAGGATGGCGCGCGCGGTCTCACGCAACAGTTTTGCGATGCGTGCCTGTTCATCTGGCGATGCCGCAGCCGATTGACGCAATGCCGCCTTGAGCGCATGCCGGGCTTCCAGCAATTCAGGCAAAGCATGCTCCTCGCGCCCATCGAGCTCTTGGTCGGGCTCGCCCGCATAAGCACGGCGGACCGAATCCATACGGTGGGCGATGCTGCTCAGTTTGGCAAATATCATATCGACGCGTTCTTGATTTGCTGCGAGGTATTGCAGTCCCTCATCGGCTATGGAATAACACTTACGGTTGCTCTCAAGTGTGGCCGTGATATAGCCGAGTTCGTCGAGATAGGTCAGGGCTGGATACACCATGCCAGGGCTGGGCGAGTAAAAGCCGTTAGAGCGCGCGCCAAGTTCTTTGATCAGCTCGTAGCCATGCGCCGGTTTTTCAGCCAACATTGCCAAGATCATTAATTGTAAATCTTGCGAGGTGAATTTCCGACCAGGCGGAAATCCATCGCCTTCGCCAAATCCGTCGAAACTGCCGCGCTGTCGGTGTCCGCTGCCGCCACCGCCATGGCGACCGCCTATGGCATGTAGTGTGGCGTGCTCTGAGAAGTGCCTGAGAAAATTGCGCTCGCCATGGCCGTGGCCTTGATGCTTACTGTGTGAGTGATTGTGCATATTGAGTCCTGGTATATTGATTAAGTATCTTAAGTTACATCCAACGATATATCTTAAGATATACAATTTTATTCGCAGCGTCAAGAGAAGCGTGAACTTAATTAGCGTTTCCATACAAGCGCGCTGGCCATTGCGGCGCGCGTAGGCGGGAATCCAGTGACGGTGGGGCGATTGGGTGGATGCGTAAGCGACTTAACTTGTGGGTAATGATCAGGTGCGGCACAAGTGTTACGGCAGCTTGAAGAGCAGACGGATCAGCAGAATTGGGTTTACGCTGCCGCTCGGCTTACATCAAATACATTTGTACAAATATATTCAGGCAAAACCTATTTGTACAAATTTAAAGTGCTATGATGAAAAGCAGCAGCAGCAGCTGATAAGCTCTGCGAAGCAGGCAACTGCGATTACAAGTCAGCCAAGGGCGTATTCGCGGCCCGCTCATCAGCGTGCAAGGCAGTGATCAATGTTGCCAGATCTTTTTCCAAGCGCTGCAAGGTGCGCGTATCGAGGCCAGACAAGGCGTCTGGCAAGACCCCGCTGAACGGTGTCGGTGCCGTCTTCAGGACTTTTCTTCCTTTGGCTAAGATCGTCAGCCGCACCGAGCGCCTATCGGTTGCATGCTTTTTTGCCGCGATCAATTCTTGCTGAATCAAGGTTTTGACCATATTGCTGGCGGTTGACTGATGAATATCCATCGCCTGCGCCAGTTGGTTGACGCTGATTTCAGGCTGCGTTTGAATCACGCTCAATGCCCACACCTGGGCACCGCCAATGCCCGTGCTTTTTTCTACCTGACGAAAATGGACCTTGACTGCATTAACGACTACCCGGAACTGGCGCAACACCCGCGTCGCCGGCAGCGTGTTCTCGGTATTCTCAGCAGTCTTTGCTGCTTGACGTGGTGCGCGCGTAGCGGCTTTTTCGGTATGGATAGGCATATGCCTATGATAACGGATATTGGCATAGCTGGAAATTATCAACAGCACCAAATACCACGAACAGGACACTCTGCATGAAGCTCGACCAACACATCGCGGCAGCCTTAAAAAGGGAACTGACCGATTGGGACATCTGGCAAACACGCATCGTGGTGGTGGCCATGGCGGCGCTTGCTGGTTTGGTGGTGGTCGGATTTACCTGGTTGTCGGAGCAGGCCTTGTCGATCTTCTTTAAAATCACGGCCGGTCATTGGTGGCTGGCCTTACTCTGGACGCCATTTTGCACGGCCATCATCGTTTGGCTGACGCGTCGCATTGCCACCGGTGCGGCCGGCTCAGGCATTCCACAGGTGATGGCCGCCTTAGATCCGACGGTTGACAGTTCGAACCGCTGGCTCTTCGTGTCGCTCAAACTCAGTTTGGCAAAAATTGTATTGACGGCTTCCGGTTTTCTGGCCGGACTCTCACTCGGCCGCGAAGGGCCTTCGGTGCAAATCGCCGCCGGCATCATGTTGTCAGCTAGGCGCTGGCTACCGGCGCGCGCCAGCGTGAACGAACACGGCTTGTTGGTCGCCGGTGGGGCGGCAGGAATTGCCGCCGCCTTTAATACCCCCTTAGCCGGCGTGATGTTTGCCATTGAAGAATTATCGCGTCTGCCGGAACAACGCAGCAGCGGCTTGCTGGTCGCTTGTATCGTCTTGGGCGGCTTGATAGCCGTCTCACTGACGGGCAATGCCACTTACTTCGGCGTGATTCACACCGCCGAGGCCGGCCTCACGCTGTTGTTACCGGGCTTGTTAGTGGCCTTGCTCAGCGGCTTAGCCGGTGGTTTATTTTCCCGTCTGTTGATCGCCTCTTTGAGTGGCATGGGAAATGACCGCCTCAGTTGCCTGCGCCGTAGCCGTCCGGTCGCCTTTGCTGCTGTATGCGGCTTGGGCGTCGCCGTGATTGGCGTGGTCAGCGGTGGCGCAACCTTTGGCAGCGGTTATTTTCACACTCGTGAAGTGTTGGGAGGGGCGGAAAACACCTTCAGTATTTACATGATCTTAAAATTTATCGCCACTTGGCTGACCACCTGGTCTGGTGTGCCAGCAGGGATATTCGCGCCCTCGCTGGCGATAGGCGCAGCACTTGGCAATGATGTTGCGCATTTATTACATTCTCCGCTCGCTCCGGCCCTCATGGCTCTCGGTATGGCAGGTTTCTTGGCCGCAGTGACTCAGGCACCGTTGACATCGTTCATCATTGTGATGGAAATGGTCGATGGCCACGCGATGGTATTAAGCTTGATGGCTTGCGCGCTGGTTTCCAGCGTGATTTCCAAAGTACTGAGCCGACCGCTGTACCCTTCGTTAGCACAACTGCAGCTTCAACGTAGCATGCCAAGCCTGCCAGTTAAGCCAGCTCATTAATAGAATGCACAGTGAATGCGTTTTTCCCCTATAATCGATTGGTACAAATATATTGCCTTATGGCACCAATCTGCAGCGGTTTTTTTCTGGCGAGGTAGGCCAACTGCGCAGTGCCCTGAAAGATAGGGTTTCAAACCAAAGTGAGTTGATGATGATTCGGAAAAATCTCGGCGTTCGTATCGGTGGCATTGCGCTTGCCGTCACGCTGTTAGTCGTGGCCGGGTACGCGCTGCGTCCCAAAGAAGAAAAATTTCCCGATACATCAGCGCTCTTGGTATCGGTGTGGACGCAACATGGACTCGAAGCGAGCGCGCAAATGGCGTGCTTCAAAAAAAATCCATCTTGGCAAGATCTCAATGCTGCGCAACGCGATGCACTGTCGCCGCTGGCTAAGGCGTGGAATACTTTGCATGCAGAACGAAAGCAAAAATGGCTGCATGTGACCCAGAAATTTTTCGCGATGAAACCGGAGCAGCAACAGCGCGCCCAAGATCGCATGCGTGCTTGGGCCAATCTGAGCCCGGTCCAGCGTGATATCGCGCGTGAAAATTATGCGCAGGCTGTGCAGATCGACGCACACGAAAAAGCGCTGCTTTGGGAACAATATCAGCAATTACCGTATGAGAAAAAACAACAATTAGCCAAAGCGAACAAGGCAAAAAAAAGAATCACGAATTTACCTTCGGCTCAAGAGCTGGAAGCCTTGGAAGCGCGCGGCGTCCCTTCGTTCAAATCTGGCCTCAAGAACGATCGCTCGATGACTGCGCAAGTGTTGCCGTCAAAAAGCAAGGAAAGCGCCGATTAAAGCTGGTATAGAAAACTGATCAACTCTGATTTATTGCTGCAGTTGGTCTTCACTTTAATATGTTTGATATGGCTCTCTACCGTTCGCGGTGAAATATGCAAGAGGCAGGCGATCTCGCGCGCTACCTTACCAATCAATAAGAGCTTGGCCACCTCCCGTTCCCGCAGCGTCAATATGCTCGTAGTGGAACACACTGGCAGCTTACTGCGCACAAGCTGTTCACCTTCATCTTCAAAAAAATGCATACACGGCAGGGAAAGTCTGTGGCGATCGGCTGCCTGAATTAACTCCACCGCCTTGAGCTTAAAACTATCTGCAAAATGTTCCAGCGCATTTAAGTTATTGATACAAAAATTCAATGCGGAAACAGCGAAAACAGGGGCGTAATAAATAATATATTCATGATATTCATGCTCTTTGTTAATGAGCATGAACGCATGATCGTGATTGAATAGTTCACGTAAATCACCTAGCTGCTGCTTGCACTGTGCGCGCCAGAATTTCGGGTACTCATTGACTGTAATTTCAACAATGGCAAAACGCTCAGTGGCAGAAACATAACTGGGTGTATCGGCACCGACTAAATATGTCTCTTTATAAAAAGCATGTTCAAACGCCAGCGCATTCGACCATAATTCCGTGCGCGCACCGTCAGAATAAATACGCGAATAAGAAAAGCCGTTAAGCCCGTACTGTTTGAAAAATGGTCTGCAGATTTGGAAAACGCCGCTGGCGAGTTCTGATGAAATATGGACTGGCTTATTCAAAGAGCTCATTTTATATCGTTCGTATAAGCGCGGTTTTATCGTTATCAATGCTTGAACATTGCACTATTTTTCTTTAGCGCAAAGAAAAATAAATTTCTCATATCCGTAAAAAATACGGATGTCGAAAATTCTCAAAAAAGTTATGCTTGATTTTAATTGACGACACATTCAGCGTCGCGAAAATAAATTTCTATCCGCCTTCATTCATAGTGCGGCAACGCATATGTAGCGAATCACAAAGCGTATTGGCCGGGTTCGGCGTATTGCACAACACTTCACTCTGCTGGCTTGTTACTAGATTCAATTTCATGCCAAGAGTTCAGATTGACTGAAGTGCGCTTGCGGGGAGGTGAATATTCATCAACAACAAAAGCAATAGCAGCAGTAAAACAGCAGTACCGGATCTACTTCATCTTGCTGGTAAGCCGCTTCGGCAAGCGCTGGCGGATGTTGGTTCAATCGTGGCGCATAGGGAGAGTGACAATGGATAAATTGGTTGCAACATTAAACAGCATTATTTGGAGCCCCGCCTTGATTTTTTTATGCTTGGCTGTGGGACTGTATTTCTCATTCAAAACCCGGTTTTTACAACTGCGCCACATCGGCGAAATGATCAAACTCATCTTCAACAATAAAAAAGAAGAGACCGGCGTATCGTCTTTTCAAGCATTGGCCATGACCTTGGCCGGCCGCGTCGGTACCGGGAATATCGCCGGTGTTGCTACCGCCATTACTTTCGGTGGGCCGGGCGCGATATTTTGGATGTGGGTGGTCGCTTTTCTCGGTGCCAGTTCAGCTTTTGTGGAAACCACCTTAGGGCAAATTTATAAAGAAAAAATTGACGGCGAATTTCGCGGTGGTCCGGCGTTTTATATTGAAAAAGGTTTGGGCATCAAATGGTTTGCTTGGGTCTTTGCCATCGTCAGTATTTTTTCGAATGGCTTTCTTTTACCCAGCGTGCAGTCCAATACCATTGCCTCGGCGATGGACACGGCCTTAGGCATCGCACCGACGGTCACGGCAGCGGTGTTGGCAGTGATCTTGGGCTTTGTTATTCTGGGTGGGGTTAAACGCATCGCCATCTTCGCCAGTACCATCGTGCCCTTCATGGCACTTGGCTACATCATGGTGGCCTTTGTTGTCGTCGTATTGCACATCGAGAAATTGCCTGGTGTGCTCACTTTGATCGTGCAGAGCGCCTTCGGCTACCACGCCGGATTCGGTGCCATACTTGGTTTGGCAATACAGTGGGGGGTTAAACGCGGCGTCTACTCCAACGAAGCCGGACAAGGTTCCGCCCCGCATGCCTCGAGTGCCGCAGCCGTCTCGCATCCGAGCAAGCAGGGCTTGGTGCAAGCTTTTTCAGTCTACGTCGACACCTTGTTTGTTTGCTCGGCAACTGCCTTCATGTTGCTTATTACCGGACAATACAATGTCGAAAATGAAGCCGGTACCGCCCTCTATGCTGGTGTGCAAGGTGTGGCGGCCGGGCCTGGCTATGTGCAAGTCGCGATGGAAAATGTCTTACCCGGTTTCGGCTCTGTCTTCGTCGCTGTGGCACTGTTCCTGTTCGCACTGACCACGATCGTTGCCTATTACTATGTTGCCGAAACAAATATTGTGTATATGACTCGTCGATTCAAGCTTCCCTGGCTCAGTGCGGCTTTGAAAATCGCACTCATTACCTCTACCGTTTATGGCACGGTACGTACCGCCGACTTGGCTTGGGGCTTAGGCGATCTGGGTGTGGGGCTGATGGCATGGTTAAATATCACCGCTATCATTTTATTGCAAAAACCGGCTTTTCTTGCTCTGCGTGATTATGAAGCACAACAAGCTCAAGGGCTGGATCCGGTATTTGAACCGGAAAAGTTGGGTATAAAAAATGCCGATTTTTGGCTCAAAAAATAAGTAAAGAATCGCGTCAATGGTCTCCGCGTCGCTTTAATACAGCGGCGCGATCTCCATCGTCCGGCTTACGTGGAGCTCGCCGATGAAGTGACTGCTCATGACAATAATTTGATCATGGCAGCTTTGTTTGGCATTGAGTGTATGCGTGAAATGCTCGATGGCAGGTCGATCGAGCCCGTTCAAGGGCTCATCCAAAAGCAGCAGTGCCACCGGTGCGGCGAGCGCCAGCGCCAGCTGTAATTTTTTATATTGACCCATTGATAATTTTATAATAAAAATATATGCGCTTCCATAGCAATGTTGTTTTATTTTTTTTAATCCACAATTTGTTTAAGTACGAACTTCAGAAAATTCCCACACAAATTTTTATTGTAATCCGCACCGATTTTCAATTAGAGTGTTTTTTTGAGTCATTATTTATCGGATTTGCGCGTAAAACCCCGTCGTTCAGGGCGGGGATGTAAGCGCGGACGGCGAAGCCGTCCTTACACCTGCCCTTGACTTTAATGCGGCGTCCGCTGCTGCTCAATGTACTTGCGAATAACTGCGATCGGAGCACCGCCGCAGCTTCCGGCAAAGTAGCTGGGCGACCACAAAGCGCCGCCCCATAGTCTCTTCTTGATGCTGGGATCATTCTTCTTCCTGATAAGTAGGCTCGATATTCCCTTGAGACTGTTCACCAGTTTCGACACGGCCACTTTGGGCGGATAGTTCACCAGCAAGTGTACGTGGTCATCCTCGCCGTCGAACTCTACCAGTTCCGCTTCGAAGTCAACGCAGACACTGGCGAATATCGGGCGCAGGTCGTCAAGAATCTCTTTTGTAAACACTCCGCGACGGTATTTTGTCACGAAGACCAGATGGACATGCATCATGAACATGCAATGCCTGCCAGTTCTAATATCGTTGTTTTCATCGATCATAGACCAGAGTATGATTGAATCATGCAACGACTTCAAGCCTTTAAATTCGAATTGATGCCAAACGGCGAACAACAGCGCGACATGCGCCGTTTCGCCGGATCGTGTCGGTTCGTCTATAACAAGGCGCTGGCGATGTAAAAAGAAAATCACGAAGCAGGAAACAAGTTCATTGGCTATGTGCCAATGGCGGCTAATCTACCGATTTGGAAGCGGGAAGCTGGAACGGAATGGCTCAAAGAAACACCATCCCAGGCACTGCAACATGCCTTGAAGGACTTGGAGAAAGCGTACAAGAATTTCTTCGCCAAACGCGCCGACTTTCCGCGCTTCAAGCGAAAAGGCAGCGGCGACAGCTTCCGCTATCCTGAGCCGAAACAGATCAAGCTCGATCAGGACAATAGCCGCATTCTCTTGCCGAAACTCGGTTGGTTGCGCTATCGAAACAGCCGGGACGTGCTGGGCGAGGTGCGCAACGCCACCGTGAGCCAGTCGGGCGGCAAGTGGTTCGTGTCGATTCAAACCGAGCGGGAAATTCTTCAACCTTTGCCGACAGCCACAAACGCCATTGGCATTGATGTTGGCATTGCCAGGTTCGCCACCATGAGCGACGAAAACTATATCGCGCCGCTCAATAGTTTCAAGAAGCATCAGCAGCGCGTGGCTCGTTACCAGCGCCGCATGAGCCGCAAGCTCAAATTCAGCAACAACTGGAAAAAGGCGAAAGCTAAAGTTCAAAAGATTCACGCCGGCATCGCTCATGCCCGGAAAGACTTCCTGCACAAAACCACAACGACGATCAGCCAAAACCACGCGCTCGTCTGCATTGAGGATTTGCAGGTACGGAACATGTCCAAGTCATCGAAGGGAAACAGCGAACAGCACGGCAAGATGGTGAAACAGAAGTCCGGCCTGAACCGCGCCATCCTCGACCAGGGCTGGGGCGAATTCAGGCGGCAGCTCGACTACAAGGTCGCGTGGAACGGCGGCATTCTGCTAGCCGTGCCGCCGCACCATACCAGTCAGACATGCCCGTGCTGCGGCCATGTCTCGAAAGACAATCGGCAAACACAAGCGAAATTCTTGTGCGTCGATTGCGGTTACGAAAATCACGCCGATGTCGTTGGCGCGATCAATGTGTTAGAGCGGGGATACCGCTTGTTAGCCTGTGGAGAGATGGTGCAGTCAGGCCGCTCGAAGAAGCAGGAACCCACCGAAGCGACTCGCAAATCATCGCGCTGTAGTGGTCAAGTTATTTCGGACACATCAATAGGTTTTTTTTCTGCCATTTCTTTTTCGTAAATCATGGGCGGCAA
>NZ_JASJVS010000073.1:0-18177 GCF_035019605.1 Undibacterium sp. 5I2
TTGCCGCCCATGATTTACGAAAAAGAAATGGCAGAAAAAAAACCTATTGATGTGTCCGAAATAACTTGACCACTACAATCCATTAAGTTGTTAAGCGCGTCGACCTTCCTTAGTTTTTTCCACTTTTCGTTGTAACACGAAAATCGGCTGCGCCCAGTCGGCATCTTTCTTCTTCTTGCTGGTAATGAGCGTCAGTTCCGAAGGATCGTAGACATCGGTATTGTGGGTCAGAGGCGTGGTCATCAGATACTGTGCATCGGTATTTTTCAAGAACTCACCGACCAATTGAATATTGCGAATATCGAGATGGGCAAACGGTTCATCGATGAACACAAAGCCACCCGAACCATCTTCCGATTTCAATAAGCCGATCAGCAGTATCAAGGACTTCATCACTTGCTGGCCACCTGAAGCCTCGCCGTCATTCATGCCTATCGGCCCCTTGCCATCGAATTTGAAACGCACATGCAAACCGGCCTGAGCCAATTGGATATCATCATTTTCCAACTTCACCGGATCGGTATGCACTTCAATCCCGGCCAGCTCGCCGAGTTGCTTGATATTTTTACTGTAAGACTTGATGGTGTAGCGCAGCCGGTCCATATACGCGGCGCGCGCATTGACGGTGGCTTCGATGGCGCGGTTATTCTGATAGCGGCGCTCATCGGTTTCCGCTTGCCGACCCAGCAAAAGCGTGTTGAGACGGGTGTACTGATCGACCACCGTGCCATCAATTTCCCAGTCATCGCGCGCCAAATTATTACTCAAACTGCGGATACGCAGTTCGATCTGATGGACATTCTCATGCTCGGCCACCAGCGCCTGCCGGTGTACGCTGCGCTTCCACGCTGGCGGCAAATTGTGCCAAGTACTGCGCATGCCGGTCAGAATATCGTAGTGCGCGCGCCGTTCTTCGGCATGGCGTTTCTCAGCGGCGCGAACTTGTGCTTCGGCGTCCGCAATCGCCGCCTTCGCTTGTTCCCAGCGCAAATGCGCGACCGAACGTTGTTCGGTCGCTGCCTTGAGCAAGGGTGCGAGTTCACCGAGCCGCCCGCCGACCTGCATGCGTTGCTGTTTCAGCGGTTGCGTGCTGTGCGCGGCTTCGTCAAACTCAGCATGGCGCGCCGCTAACTCTTTCGCCGCATCGACTCCGGCCAAGCGCGCTTTACAGGTACCGATTTCGCCGGCCAGCTTACTGATCTGCATGGTCAACACATCTTCTTGCGATTGCAGGCGCGGCAGTGATTTCAGCAAGGCCTCGAGGCGTTGGCTGCGGCCGGCATTACCGAAGCGGTAACGAGAAACTTCGACAAACAGCGAACGTCCGCCACGGCGCTCGAAGTGGTAAGCCTCAGGAGTGATCCACTCCTGCGAGCGCGGCAGTTTCATGCCGGCTTCGACCGATTTCACCGTCACGATGCGCTGTAACTGCTCGATCAACCAGGCCGGTGCCTGTGCACTGAAATGCACTACCGATAACAAACTCTGGTCTTTTACCGACGGAGCGCTGACGCGATCGGGCACGATGAAATGATTGTATTTCTGTTTTTCCCCGATCCGGTAAGCGGCCGCCGCATCACTGGCATGATCGAGCAAAATCACCGAAGTATAGCCGCGCAACACGCCTTCGACCGCCGCTTGCCACTGCGGATCGCTGACCTCGACGATCTCGGGCAGCATGCAATGCGCGATCTCGGCTTCCTGCAGCGCGCGCCGCATTTGCCGCACATTTTCCGGGTCGGGCAAGGCCGATTTACTTTGCAAGGCGGCGATGGTATCCATCTCGGCAGCGATGCGTTGGCTCAGACCGTCGCGCTCGGCCTTTTGGCGGCTCAATTGCGCTTCTTTTTTCTCCACTTCATCGGCCACATGGGCGACATCGGGATCAGCTTCCGCCGCTAATTTCTGCAGCCGCGCTTTTTGTTCCAGCAGACTTTCCTGCGGCTTGAGCTTGCTGTTAATTTGCTGTAGCTTTTCACGCAAACCGGCTTCTTCCGCTTCGAGCGCAGCTTCGGCTTGCTTGGCGGTTGACACTTGTTGTGCCTGTTGCGCCAAATGCCCGCGTCGCTCTGACAGCGCGGCATCTTGGCTCTTGAGCAGACGCCGCCCATTGCGCAGCGACAGACTGGTCGCAGCGGCACCGGCCAGAGCTTCATGGTATTGCAAGGTCGGTAGAATTTCTTCCTGCAAATCACGCTTTTCGCGCTGCAAGCCTTCGTACTGATGATAATTGGCTACCCGCAGACGCAAACCTTCCAAATTGGTTTTAGCCCCCTCGAGTTCAGTCTCGAAACGCTGTAATTCGGTTTCGGTATCGCGCTGATGGCGCTTGGCATCGTCATACGCATCGAGGACTTCTTTATCACCGAACACTTGGAACACCAGATCGAGCAACTGACGCGGCGCGTATTCGCACAGCTTATCGGTTTCACCCTGTTCCAGCGCCAGCACTTTACCCATGGCATTCGACAAACCGGCATGCGCGAGCCGCTTGCGGTAACTTTCCACCCCTAGCCAGTCATGCGCCTCCTGCACCTCTTCGATATCGACGCGACCGCCGCGCATCAGATACTGACGCTTCCAATCGCCACCGTTTTTTTCTATCTTACAAAACAGTGTGACTTCGTCATCGTACAGCCCCGACATGCGGAACGGCCGGTTCGAAATTTGCGGACCAACCGCACTGTTATCCACTACCGAGCGTATCCACGCGGTTTGTTGGCCGGAATGGCGCGCATAGTGTTTATACGAACGTCCCATCGAACACTCGAGCCCGAACAAGGTGCGCAGAGCATCGAGCAAGGTGGTTTTACCCGAGCCATTTTGACCGGCGATGGTGATGATCTTGGCATCGAGCGGAATATTTTTGATGCGTTGCCAATAATCCCAATGCACCAGTTCCAGCGATTTGATATGAAACATGGCTTATTCTTTTTCAGTGGAGAGGTCGGCGGCGTCGCTGTCGCTATTGTGGGCGTTCGCGTCGGCGTGCGTATCATCATGCTCGACGATGGCATCGGGCAGAGCAGGGGACGCAGCACGCGCGGCCGGGATTTGGAAAATATCAGACAAGGCACCGTTGATGATGCGGTCTTTCAGACGGTCGGTATCCATCAACAGATCGAGCAGTGGCCCTTCCAGGATCAAATCACCCTTACGCTCGACAAAACCTAAACGCGCCAATTGGCCGAGGTTCATATCCATGCGCGTTTTTTTACCGAGCTTGTCGCCGAAATCGGCCAGCAGGGCGCGATACGACATGCCGATCGAACTGTCTTCCGCACGTGGCAAGGGTTTCTCCTTACCGAACATATCGTTCTGATCTTCCTGCGCCAGTTGGTGCGCTTCTTGCCGCTCACGCTTGGGTAAAATAATCAATGACCACAACACCACCAGCAAGGCCACGCCATCGCGTGCCAAGCCGAAATTATTGTTTTGCCAGGTGTCTTTGGTACCGAACACTTTCGATTCACTGTCGCGCGTCAGCGCCAGCGTGACATGATCGGCATACACATTATCGATGAATTTCATGCCACAGGCTTTGAGACGAGCATCGAGTTCGCTGCGGAAAATTTCATCCGACAAGGCGCGCTTGACCAGCTTATCTTCACGTCGCAGGGTCTGATGCGCGAGCAAACGCGCGATCAGAATTTGTGCATCTTCAGTCATGGGGAGTCCCGTCAGGTGGCAATGGCGTGCGAATCAGGCTGGCCACCGACATCGCGGCGACCTCGCTGTCGTGCAGCTTATGCATTTTATCTTTGGAGTTGAATGTCAGCGGCAGGCGCGCCAGCAGTGCGGTCGCGCCTTGCAAGGCCGATTCATTGATATCGCCAAGCAAGGGCAGCATCGAAGCACGGTAAGAGGCGATGGAAAAATTGGCCGGCAATAAAATATCCTGCAGCGCCAATGGCTGCGCGCTCGCGGCGCTGGCTGTCAGCAAGGCCAGCCAATGATCGAGCTCATGCAAGGCATCGCTATCCTCATTGGCGACCGAAATCGCATTTTCACCGACCGGTAAGGCACCGGCGACGGCCGACACGCGCTGGCTCAGTAATTCACTCTCAGCCACATCAACCATCTCCGAAGGCGTGATGAACAAGGGCGTCACCGGGCTGGCCAAGGCCTCGTCGGCCAGAGATGCCAAATCCTCTTTTTGCAGCAACCAGGTTTTGATATCGGTGGTCGACAAGCCCGATTGACCGAGGTGTACACGCTGGCGCTCGATCTGATTCAAGGCGCGCGAAAACATCCCCTGCATATTGAGCAGCGCACTCTGCGCCCGACCGATCGCTTGCGCGGCCCTATGTGTAGCACTGTCGGCGCGGCTGTCATGGGTAATGGCGAGAATAATCTGCGAGCCTTTTTCTACCCAATCGCAAGCCGTATGCCATTTTTTCTGCGCCGAGCGCAGTTGAAATTCAGAACCGGATGCAATCGCATCGGAAAATTCCTCGGTCAACTCGATCAAGCGCCCCAACAAATGGTGCAATTGTTCTACCGACACCCCACCAACCGCCTGCGCACCCGCCACTTGAGTCAGCATATAACTCATTTCCGCCGGATCGTGCTGGTCTTCCGCTTGCAGTAACGAAGCCAAGGCCGCCAAGACATTGCGTGCCGTCGGCGCGATGCGATACACCGCTTGGCTGGCATCCCAGATCAGCAAACCGGTAGAACGCAAGCGCGCCAGCGCCGTTTCCAGCGCTTCCGGTTCCAGATAGCCGAGCTTGGCATTGATATCGGCGCGGCTCAGCGAAGGCGAATCGACATCGGCGCTCAGCTCGCGCAATACCAACAGACGCAGCAACACGCCATTGAAACCGCCATGAAACAGCGCCGTAAAGGCCTGTATCACCGGCTGGCCACGTCTCAAGGGGAATACAGCGGCAACGTCATCGGGAGAAATCCCGCTTTTGAAATACGTCTGCAGAGCGAGGTCATCCTCAGTCTGGACGGGAGAGTCGTCACTAAAATTTTGCATGCGTCATTTGGTGAATACGTATTTTGTTATTTTGATAATATGGTGAATCTCCTCGCTATTATACCCGCATCAAAAACATGGATAAATATAGTGACATTTTGGTAATGTTAATTATTTAACGGATTGACGATGAGGTTAACGAAACTAATGTCTATTACGATCATTTCCTTCCCTAGCATCTTATCGGTTAGCGAATCTGTGAAAGCAGAGAAGCCGACTAGGGACGCGCGGATTCCATCGCAGCGGAGTTGACCGTTGTCAATGAAGATGCGCTGTAAGGCGACGCAAGTGCACCTCAGTGAAGGCGGGCAAACCGCTTCGATTAAATCCACGCTCAGCGCCATAGCAATCGCCAGCTTCAGAGGCTGTCGCGAAAACCTGGCGGACTTTTTTTATCTCTGAAGCCACGCAAGCCAGGTCATTTTCGCGCTCCTTTGGCGGCAACCCAGTGTCGTTTTCAGCACTGGAAACGCGTCGACGAAACGCACCGAGGCGATGACGCCGACCGCGCACCCGCAGTAATGCTAAAACTCATGCCACTCCCCTGAATCTGCCGCCAGTAAAGGCGTATTCGTGGCGTTACGGCGCGGTTTGCTGCTTAGTGTAGATGCAACTGCTGCTTTGACCGCACTTGCGCGTCGTACCGTGGTCACTTTTGCTGGCGCAGCCGGGCGTTTATCGAGCGCTATCGCCGCCGGCAGGTCGGCGGCATGGAGATGAAACACACTGACGACCTGGACTAAACTATTCGCTTGATCTTGCAAGGATTGCGCCGCAGCGGCGGCTTCTTCTACTAAGGCAGCATTTTGTTGGGTGGCATTATCCATGGCGATGATGGCTTGATTAATTTGGTCTATACCCGAGGTTTGTTCTTGGGTTGCCGCGGTAATCTCGACCATGATATCGGTGACATGGCGAACACTGTCGACGATCTGGTTCATGGTCGTGCCAGCTTGGTCGACCAGTCTGGTACCAACTTCCACTTTTTCTACCGAATCGGCGATCAGGGTTTTGATTTCCTTGGCGGCGCTGGCTGAGCGTTGTGCCAGATTGCGCACTTCGCTGGCGACGACGGCAAAGCCACGCCCTTGTTCACCGGCACGCGCCGCTTCCACCGCCGCATTCAAGGCCAAAATATTGGTTTGAAACGCAATGCCATCGATGACGCCGATGATGTCTGAGATTTTTTTCGATGAGGCATTGATCGAACTCATGGTGTCGACCACTTGCGTCACCACTACGCCGCCTTTGATTGCGACTTCGGAAGCCGACATGGCCAGCACATTCGCTTGGCGCGCATTGTCGGCATTCTGCTTCACGGTACCGGTTAATTCATCCATCGACGAAGCGGTTTGCTCCAAGGCACTCGCTTGCGCCTCGGTACGTGAAGATAGTTCGAGGTTGCCGGAAGCGATTTGCCCCGATGCAGCGGCGATGGTATCGGTGCCAAGCCGAACTTCACCGACTACCGTTACCAGCGCGGTATTCATGTCTCGGAGTGCCGCCAGCAGTTCGCCGGTTTCATTCGAGGTCGAAGCGACCATGACCTGCACCGTCAAGTCGCCTTGCGCCACTTTCTTGGCAAGCTCCACTGCCTCGCGTATTGGTGTGACGATGTTACGTGCCAACCAGAAGGCGATTAACATCGCCAGCGCTGCGGTAGTGATGCCACCGCCAATCAAAGTCCATTGTGTTTGCGCTTGCAGCGTTGCCGCGCTCGCTTCGCGTTGCGTCAGTAAAGTCTGTTCGGCGGCAGCGATGGAACTGATGAGCCCACGCATCGCATCCATGCCTTGCTTGCCCTTGCCAAGTTGCTCATCGGCTACCACGCCCTCCATTTGGCTATCGCTACTATCGGTGCGCAACTGGATGGCTGGGTCAATGGCGCTACTGATCCATGATTGTTGGTTTTGATCGAGTTGTTGCAAGCGCAATTGTTGCTCGGCATTATCGGCCGTCAGCGCTTTGGCTTTATCCAGATGTTGGCGTAAGCTAAGCTTGCCTTGCTTGTAGGGTTCCAGCGAGGCAGGCTTGCCGCTCAGAGAAAAACCGCGTTGCCCGGTTTCGATATTGATCAAGCTTTCCAGTATAGAGCTTACCTCGTCCAGCACCTGATAAGTATGGATGTTGCGCTGGTTGGCCTCGTTGGTCTTGGCTAAATTGGTGCAAGCGATAATAACAAGCACGATTAACAGGGCGATCACTGCGCCAAAGCCAAAATACAAGCGTGGGGCAATTTTGAGGTGGGAGAATTTCATAGTAGTGTGGCTCATCTGATTTGACACGGTAAGTCGGTATCCTCGCGCTGCAAGGAGGATAGAGGCGATGGTGTAATTGGCAATCAGGAGTGTAAAGCTAAGCAATAATCACTTGTGCTTGGGCCGCCGCTTGCCAGTGGCAATATTGCCATAGGACAATATACAGCAGTTATGCGTGCTGACCGGTATGCCGCTAAGTATCGCTGGAAACAGAGGCTGACTTTAACGATAAGTCACAAATCTGTGCTTAATATGTCGACAGCTTGCCGCTGGCAATTAAGCACACCCTTGGCAGCCGGTGACGCCTGCAGCTTGAGTACGGCCAGGAGCTGCGGCGCATAGCGGCGCATCAGAATAGGGTATAGCTCAATCTGGCAGTCCCGATACGCCAAGCAGACCTTGCCTTGCTTACTGCGAGTCAGTGAGATACAATGTAACTCACACTGAAAGGAGGCCGCTATGGCTACCACCACAATGGTTCACGTCCGCGTGGACGAAAAAATTAAGGCGCAAGCCACCGAAACCTTGGCCGCGATGGGCCTGTCTGTTTCCGATGCAGTGCGCGTGTTTTTGATGCGCGTCGTCGCCGACAAGCAAATGCCGTTTGCGCTTAAGGTGCCGAACGTTGAAACTCGCGCCGCGATGGTCGAGGCTGACGAGATTGCACGCACGCATCGCGCCCGTTTTGACTCTGCTACTGAACTGTTTGATGACCTCGAAAAGAACAGCCGCAAGTAAGCGCGCTCCGCTACCTCGTGCTGCGGACTATGCGAAGTCCTTTCTGAAAGACTGGGAACGGTTGTCGCGGGCTGGTTGCTATGACATGAACCGACTCAAGGAAGCGATGCTGCTGCTGATCGCCAACGATGGCCCCCTCGGGCCGGAATGGCTCGATCACCCTTTGGGTGGTGACTGGGAAGGACATCGGGAGTGCCATATCGGCGGCGATTTTTTGCTGGCCTACAAGCTAGATGACGGCGGGAAGCATTGCTTGATTGTGTTCGTGCGCACCGGCACGCATGCCGATTTGTTCGGTTAACGAGAGGCGCGTGACGTACCCTATTAAGGAGACCATGGAAACTCATGGTGAAATGGAACAACAAGAATGTCCACAAAAAATAATAGCTCAGTCCTAAAACGATGAAGATCGTGAAGGCACTGCCGCGACTGGACATTCAATCATTTAATTTGCAATTTTCTCATTTGAGATGAAATATTTAGCCTAGCGATAATACTAAAAAAATTAAAGGGAATTATGATTTACGTAATACTAGTACTAATAGTATTAGGGCTCGTAGCTTGGGCTTTAAATCGTAACGTGCAACGTTTGAATAAAAACTGTCTTTTTAATTTTACAACTTGGCTTGACATATATAAACATGCCGATGGTGCGGAAAAAAAAGGGATGGCTACGGCCCTTATCCTTCAGACCCTGAATTTATCGACTGCACTAGGTGCAATCAGCAATAGTGAAAATTTAGAACTATCCGACCACCTAAAAAATGCAGACCGCGTTCAGGTATTAGAAGAATGGCTAGAGCTAGGATTACCAATTGTTATAGAGGTAATTGGTAAAGAACACGTCGCAACCAGCCAAGCCAGACAGATTGGCATGTACATTTTGGTTTGTTTGAAAGGCGTAAACCCAACCGGCGACCTAAAGCACTTCCTCGCACGGAATCTCGTATAAGTGCTCCTGCTGAAGCAAATTCAGTAGTCTCAACATCACTTCCTATGGGAGTGCTTGGAGTTCTGTGAAATCAGTTTCATAAGCTTACTTAGGTGTAGCGACCTGACAGGTCGCTACACCTAGCGTGCTATTTTTTCCGAATTCTGTGGACACCCGTGATAGCGCAGTCGGCGCGCACGCCAGTGCGCTTATTTACTCCTTGATAGAAACGGCCAAAGCGTGCGGACTGGAACCGTACACATGGTTGCGACGAGTCATACGCAGCTTGCCGCTGACGAAGACGGTAGATGAGGCGCTGTTGCCGTGGAATTTGCATAAGCACGATTTAGCCAGTGAAACCGTTGCTTGAATAGGTTGTTGATGGTGGAGCGCTTACCTTATTCAGATCCGATCAGCGCCCGCCCGCTTATTTAAAGACGGTCTGACGCAAATGCTTGCTGAGATAGCGGTACTGCAGCAACTGTCTATGCGCAGATTCCCGTCGCTCTGGTGGTGCCTGCAGTAAATCATGGGTGATCTCACGCGGGACGCAGTAATAACGCCGCCGGTTATTGTGCATGGACAGAATGCGCCAGCCCTGTGCGGCCAGCCATTCCCATTGTTCATGGTCGATCGCCGTAAACAACTGCATTTGCAAGCGTTCGCGTATCAGCGTGCTGCCGAAGGCCGGTTTTTCCTGGATCGGCAACAAGGCACGCTTGCGCCGAATCCGCAACAAGGTGCGCAGACCATTTGTAATGGCAACATAAAGCGTAGTTTGCATGATCATTCTTGCCGTGTAAAAAACCTGTCTTGATTGTAGACGGGAATGATCAAATGGCCAGTTTTATTATTGTAATAATTGTAACTACAACGCAAGCTACAACTCAATGGATCGTCGCAAGCGACGATGGAAAAGACTCTGGAAGGGGTTTGCATCCCCTCCCATCGCGTCGCTCCTTCGTCGCTCACCGGCCAAAAGAGGCTGTCGCAAAAGGGTATTGAGTCGGTATCATTACCCCGACTGGTGGCCGCGTCGTTCCTGCGTGCTTTTGGCAGGAATCCAGCGACGTTCGTGGTTAACTGAAAATGCCAAAAATTGTGGCATTTTCAGTGTAAAAAACGACACCAGGTTCCCGCCAAAAGCACGCGGGAATGACGAGGTATACGGTGTTTCAGGTGTAAAAAAGCGTCCATCAGGCTTTTGCGACAGCCTCTGAAGGCCGGGGTTTCAAACCCTAGTCAGATTTTTGATGATGGTGAGCCAGCGCTGCTTACGGTGTTGACTCTCAATTACTCGCTGATCGGATCGAGCGCCAAATGACGCGCCAACTCGCCACCATCGCCATGCCAAAAATCGCGATCGGCTTGCTTTACCCGTTCAGCCGCCTGCACCATATGTTCCGTTGCCGCAGCGCGCGCCAGTTCAGGATTTCCCTGGGCAATCGCACTGACGATTTTTTCATGCTCTTGCAGCACTTGAGCAGAAAAATCGGTACGCCGTGCCTCGTTGGCACGCGTTACCTTGACCGCCAACCTGGTCGGCTCAGCAAACATTTTCACAAACTTCACCCAATACGGGTTGCCGGTTGCTTCGGCGATGTTCAAGTGAAAGCGCACGTCTTCCTCCACGCCGTTGACCCCGGCAGCAACGGCTTCTTCGATGCGCCGCAAAGCGTGTTCGATTTCTGCCAGTTGCCCGGGAGTGCGGCGCACCGCCGCCAGTGCCGCCGTTTCTGCCTCCAAACCGCGCCGCACTTCGATCAGATTGAGTAAGGATTGTACCGATTGCTCGGTCAATTCCGCTTCCTTGGCGCTGCGCAGCGTTTCTGTTTGACAAAGAAAGGTACCGCTACCCTTGCGGGTACTGAGGATGCCGCCGCTCTTGAGCAGCGCGATCGCTTCGCGTATCACCGTGCGGCTGACGCCAAAGTGCAAGGCCATGGCTTGCTCGGAAGGCAGTCTGGTGCCTGGTACCAAGTGATCGTCGTGTATTTTTTGTAGCAATTTATCGGCTACGCGCGCGCCCAGCGTACCGGCCGCGAAGCCGCCGTGCGCGTCGCTGGGAAAGGGGAGGGAGAAAATCGTTTGGTCCATGGAGCTGTTCTTTCTTGCAGTCCTCCGAGTGGAGGATCGATGCATTGATTATACAAACATACAGCTTGACACGCATAAAATAGACAAATATCATACAACAAAACAGATTTAATACAAGTTGCCCCTCGCACGGCACGAGCAGCACCAATCAGGCGAGTTCTCACTCATCCACCACATTATGGAGATATTGATGGCAAATTCAGGACTAAACACAACAGGGAGGGGCGGCCGCTCGGCCTCTGCGTCCACAGTCGACGCAGCAGCGGTTTATCGCAAAGTCACATGGCGCATCGTGCCATTCTTAATGCTGTGTTACATCGTCGCCTATCTTGATCGTGTCAATGTAGGCTTCGCCAAATTACAGATGTTGACTGATTTAAAATTCAGCGAAACCGTGTTCGGTCTTGGTGCCGGTGTTTTTTTCATCGGCTATTTCCTCTTCGAGGTACCGAGTAACATCATTTTGCATCGCGTCGGCGCTCGCGTCTGGATCGCGCGCATCATGATTACTTGGGCTGTCTTGTCCGGTGCCTTCATGTTCGTCACGACGCCGTTCATGTTTTACGTCATGCGCTTTCTGCTCGGCTTGGCAGAAGCGGGCTTTTTCCCCGGTATCATCTTGTATTTGACCTACTGGTACCCGGCCGAACGCCGCTCGCGCATGGTCTGCACCTTCATGACTGCCATTCCCTTAGCTGGCGTGATCGGTGGGCCGCTGTCCGGTTGGATCATGGAATCCTTTTCCGGCGTTAATGGTTTGACTGGCTGGCAATGGATGTTCATTCTTGAAGCAATACCGGCTATTTTCCTTGGCCTGATCGTACTGCTGTATCTCGACGATGGTATTCGCTCGGCGAAATGGTTGACTGAAGCAGAAAAATGCTTGCTCGAAGAACGCATCGACCAAGATTCCAAAGACAAGGTTGCTCACCCATCTTTGCGTGCCGTATTTAGCGACGTCCGCGTGTGGCTGATGGCTTTGATCTATTTTTGCTGCGTCATGGGGCAGTACGGTTTGACGTTCTGGATGCCGACCCTGATTAAAACTGCCGGTATCAAAGGCGTCTTCAATATCGGTCTGTTTACCGCGATTCCGTATTCGGCCGCCGTGATCACGATGCTGGTATTAGGACGCAGTTCGGATAAAAGCCAAGAGCGCCGCTGGCATTTGATGATTCCTATGTTACTCGGAGCGGTAGGCTTGGTTGGCAGTGCCTTGGCCGGTACCACCAATACGGAAGTTGCCATCGTTTTCCTCACCATCGCCGCTGCCGGTGTACTGTCTTCGGCACCCTTGTTCTGGAGTTTGCCAACAGCGTTTTTAAATGGTGTCGCCGCTGCGGCTGGTATCGCCGCCATCAATTCGGTCGGTAACTTGGCCGGCTTCGCCAGTCCTTACTTGATCGGTGCGATCAAAGATCTCACGCATTCGACCGATATTGGCATGTACGCCTTGGCCGGTGTGCTGGTGTTCGGTGCCTTGGTCGTGTTCAGACTGCCGGCCCGCATGGTGAATCGTTAATTTTGCCGCCACCGGCTTTCTCAATAGGAGTATTTAAATGACAGTACAAATCAAACGCGTTGGCGTGATCGGTCTCGGTGCCATGGGTATGGGCATCGCCCAATCTTTATTACGTGCCGGTTTCGAGGTGCATGCCTGTGACGTGCGGCCGGAAACGGTGCAAAAGTTAGTCGACTCAGGGGCACACGCTGCCGCCACCCCGGCAGCCCTGGCCCCGCAGGTCGAGGCCTTGCTGATCGTCGTCGTCAATGCACAACAAACTGAGCAAGTACTGTTCGGCGAACATGGCGCGGCTGCCCATTTGGCACCGGGTGCGGTGGTGATTGCCAGTGCCACGGTGGCACCGGAATTTGCCGAAGCATTGGGTGCCCGTTTGGCGGCACTCGGTTTGCGCTTCATCGATGCACCGATTTCCGGCGGTGCGGCTAAGGCTGCCGCAGGGGAAATGTCGGTCATGGCGGCCGGTGCACCGGCTACATTCGAGGTTTGCGCCACGTTGTTTGATGCAATTTGTGCCAAGCTGTACAGGCTCGGTGATCAACCGGGCCAAGGCTCGAAGGTCAAAATGATCAATCAACTCTTGGCCGGTGTTCACATCGCCGCCGCCGCGGAAGCGATGGCACTCGGTATCCGTGCCGGTTGTGATCCCGATGCCCTGTACGAAGTCATTTCCAACAGTGCCGGCAGTTCGTGGATGTTCCAGAACCGCGTACCGCATATCCTCGCCGGTGATTACCGACCGCTGTCTGCCGTCAATATCTTTGTCAAAGATTTAGGCATTGTGCTCGACTACGCGAAAAAAAGCGTCTTCCCGCTGCCGCTCTCGGCAACCGCGCATCAAATGTTCATGCAAGCTTCGGCGGCAGGCTTTGGTGCGGAAGATGATTCTGCGGTGGTGAAAGTATTCCCTGGCATCAGTTTGCCGGTGCCATCCGCAACTGATCAAGCTGCATAAGGGGAAATAACATGGCTGTGTTACTTGGATGTATTGCCGACGATTTCACCGGTGGCACCGACTTGGCCGGCATGTTGGTGAAAGCCGGCATGCGTACCGTGCAATTGATCGGCGTGCCGGACGGTCCGCCGCCTGAGGATGTCGATGCCATCGTGATCGCCCTCAAGTCGCGGACCAGTCATCCCGATGAGGCGGTTGCCGAGTCCTTGGCGGCTTTGCGCTGGTTGCAGCAAGCGGGGGCGCAGCAATACTATTTCAAATATTGTTCGACCTTTGATTCTACCGCGCGCGGTAACATCGGCCCGGTAGCCGAAGCGCTGATGCAGGCACTCGATACCGACTTCACCATCGCCTGTCCGGCGTTTCCTGCCAACGGACGCACGATTTACCGCGGCTATTTATTCGTCGGTGATGAATTGCTGAGCGAATCAGGCATGCGCAATCATCCGCTCACGCCCATGAATGACGCCAATTTGCTGCGCGTCTTACAGCAGCAAGTGCAAGGCAAAGTAGGCTTGGCCGATTACCGCGCGGTCGAGCAGGGTGAAAGTGCCATCGCCGCACGCTTTACCAGCTTACGCGAACAAGGCTGTCGCTTCGCCGTGGTCGATGCCGTGTCAGACCGCGATCTGATAGCGATCGGTGCCGCCTGCGCCGATTTGCCTTTGGTGACCGGCGGCTCCGGCATCGCCCTCGGGCTGCCAGAAAATTTCCGCCGCCGCGGCTTACTCACGCGACGTGATGTGGCCGATTTACTACCGGCTACCGGCGGCTGGCGCGCAGTGATCTCGGGCAGCTGCTCCGTCGCTACTCAACAACAAGTCGCCTACATGCGTTTGCATGCACCGGCATTCCAAATCGATCCACAACAGTTAGCGCGTGGCGACGATGTCGTCAGTGCCGCACTTGAGTGGGCAGCGGCGCATCGCGATGTCGGCCCTATCCTGTTTTATGCCACTGCCGCGCCCGAGAATGTACGTGAAATCCAGCAGCAACTGGGCGTAGCAGCGGCCGGGGCCTTGGTCGAGCAAACGCTGGCCGCCATTGCGCGCGGCTTGATACAGTTAGGTGTGGGACAATTGATCGTCGCCGGTGGTGAAACCTCGGGTGCGGTGGTCAAGGCGCTCGGTGTTTCCGGTCTGCGCATCGGGCCGGAAATCGATCCTGGTGTACCATGGACTACCACCTTACCGAGCGCGCATGACAGTGGCAGTATGCCGCTGGCCTTGGCGCTGAAATCCGGTAACTTCGGCAGCACCGATTTCTTTCTGAAAGCCTGGAGCAAGCTAGCATGACTGTCGCCATCCACAGCCACGCCGAAGAGTCGCGGCAGCGTGAGCAGATCGTCGAATTCGGGCGCTCACTGTTTGAACGTGGCCTGACCGCCGGTAGCAGCGGCAATTTGAGCGTGCGTTTGGAAGATGGTTGGTTGCTCACCCCAACCAATGCCAGTCTGGGTCGGCTTGATCCGGCCAAACTCTCCAAGCTGGACTGGAATGGCCGCAGCATCAGTGGTGATGCGCCGTCGAAAGAAGCCTTTTTACATCGCGCCATGTATCAAAGCCGCGCTGCTGCTGGTGCGATTGTGCATCTGCATTCCACCCATTCGGCCGCGATTTCCTGCATGTGCGGCTTGAATCATGCCGATTGTATTCCGCCGCTGACGCCTTACTTTGTGATGAAAATCGGCCGATTGCCCTTGGTACCCTACCATCGCCCGGGCGACCCGGAACTGGCTGGCGTCATCTCTGCATTAGCGAACAAGCATAGTGCGGTGTTATTGGCCAACCACGGGCCGGTCGTGTCCGGTTCCAGCATCGAGGCCGCCGTCTATGCCGCCGAAGAACTGGAAGAAACCGCCAAGTTATTCCTGCTGTTACGCGACGAGCCTTATCGCGCGCTCGATACCCAACAAATCGATGAACTCAAATCAGCTTTCGGGCTCGATCTCTAATTCGGAAACTACAATGCCAAAATTCGCTGCCAATCTTACGATGATGTTTACTGAAGTCCCGTTTCCGCAGCGTTTTGCTGCCGCAGCGGCGGCCGGCTTCCAAGCCGTTGAATTTCTCTTCCCTTATGATTACACGCCGCAGGAAGTAGCCTCATGGTTGCAAGAAAATAAGCTCGACAGTGCATTGTTCAATTTGCCACCCGGTGATTGGGCCGCCGGCGAGCGCGGTCTGGCGGCGCTGCCAGGACGCGAAGCAGAATTCCAAGCCGGAGTCGCTCGTGCCATCGAGTACGCGTTGGCGCTCGGTACCAAGCGGCTGCACATGATGGCCGGACTGATCCCGGTCGGTGCCGATCATCAACTGCACAGCGAGGTGTATTTGACTAACTTACGTTACGCCGCCCGCGCAGTGGCTGAGCACGGCCTGACCCTGTTGATCGAGCCTATCAATACGCGCGACATGCCAGGCTATTTTCTCAATTCGCAAGCGCAAGCCCATGCGCTCAGAACTGCCGCCGGCGAGTCGAACATCAAAGTGCAAATGGATTTCTACCATGCGCAAATCGTCGAAGGTGACTTGGCAACAACGCTGAAAACCTATTTCAACGACGTCGGCCACATCCAGATTGCCAGCGTTCCCAGCCGTAACGAACCTGACGATGGTGAAATCAACTACCCGTATCTGCTGCGCTTGCTCGACGAATTAGGTTACCAGGGTTGGATCGGCTGTGAATACCGTCCGCGCGGTCGCACCGAAGATGGGCTGGCATGGATGGCTGCCTATCAGCAGGAACGTGCACAATGAAAGTCCTCATTACTGGTGGTGCCGGCTTTCTCGGTCAGAAGCTGGCGCGCGCATTGTTGGCACGCGGTACGCTGAGCAATAGCCAAGGCGTGCTGCAAACTATCGACCAACTGATTCTGATCGATGTGATCGCAGCACCCGACTTCGGTGACAGCCGCGTCAAAGTCGTCACCGGTGACATCACCGATGGCGTCCTGCTGCGCCAACTGATCGACGCTGAGTGTACGTCGATCTTTCATCTGGCCGCCATCGTCAGTGGTCAAGCCGAAGCCGACTTCGATCTGGGCATGCGCATCAACCTCGACGCCGCCCGCCTGCTGCTGGACATTTGCCGTGAGCGCGCACACCAACCCAAGCTGGTTTTCACCAGCTCGGTGGCGGTGTATGGCGGTACGCTGCCAGACTTGGTACAAGACAGCACCGCCCTCAATCCGCAATCTTCGTATGGTGCGCAAAAAGCCATCGCCGAGTTACTGCTCAATGATTTCAGTCGCAAGGGCTATGTTGATGGTCGGGTACTGCGCCTGCCCACCATCAGTGTTCGACCCGGCAAGCCGAACAAGGCCGCCTCATCATTCGCCAGTGGCATCATTCGCGAGCCTTTGCACGGTGAATCATCGGTTTGTCCGGTCGCGCCGGAACTCGGTCTGTGGTTGCTCTCGCCGCAGCGCGCCATCGAATCGCTGATACTCGGGCATGAACTGCCGGCCGCTGCATTCGGCGTCAGCCGCACCATCAATCTGCCTGGTTTGGCGGTGCGTGTCAGCGAAATGGTCGCCGCACTCGCTGTCGTGGCCGGTCCAGAGGTGGTGGCACGTATACAGTATCAGCCCGATCCTGCGATTGAACGTATCGTGCAAAGCTGGCCGAGTGCTTGGGACACGACGCGCGCGCGCCTGTTGGGCTTTTCTGCCGACGAGAATTTTGCCGCCATTATTCGCGCCTATCTCGCCGACGCGTAGAGTGAAATTGAGAGTAGCGCTTCCAGAATCGGCAGTGTGAGTACGCGTCAAGCTGAAATGTAAGAAAATACATGTAGCGCCGACTGATCTGAGTATCAGTTTGCGCATATATATAGAAGCACATTTCAAGGAGCCTCACATGACACAAACGACGACACAAACGACGATGGAAGTCGCCACCCTCGGTGGCGGATGTTTTTGGTGCCTCGATGCGGTGTATCGGCAAATCCGCGGCATCCACAGCGTAGTCTCCGGTTATGCCGGCGGCAGTGTCGATACGCCGAGTTACGAACAAATATGTACCGGACGCACCGGCCATGCCGAAGTAGTGCGCCTGACCTATGATGCCAGCATCATCAGCTACCGCGATCTGCTCGAGATCTTTTTCACTATCCATGACCCGACTACCTTGAACCGTCAGGGTAATGATGTCGGTAGCCAGTATCGTTCGGTGATCTATTTTCACGACGATGCCCAACGCGCCATCGCCGCAGAACTGATCGGCACCACGGCGGAACTGTGGGATGCACCGGTCGTTACCGAACTCACGCCGGTGCCGCGCTTCTATACAGCTGAAACCTACCACCAAGATTATTTCCGCCAAAATCCGCAGCAAGGCTATTGTTCTTATGTCGTGCAACCGAAAGTCGCTAAGGCGCGCAAGGCATTTGCGACCAAGTGGCTGGCGTGATTTAAAATAATATAAATTATTTACCCTATCTACTTGCGCTGCCCGCCTGCGCTTGCTATAGTCCGACTCCCGCTGACGAGTGCAGCGAGATAGCAACAAGGCAAGCGTCTTACCCCGGCAATGTTTGAATAAAACGGCGTCAAGTAAAACAGGGTATTGACAGCAGCCGGTAAGTACTGCATAATCTCGTTTCTCTGCTGCTGACGAACACAACGCTTCGTAGCAAACCTCGCAAGAGGAAGCGGAAAAGAATACGGTTCTTTAACAATTAACAGTCAAT
>NZ_JASJVS010000074.1:0-17382 GCF_035019605.1 Undibacterium sp. 5I2
TGCGGTGTTTCAGGTGTAAAAAACGTCCATCAGGCTTTTGCGACAGCCTCTGAAGGCCGGGGTTTCAAACCCTAGTCGGATTTTTGATGACACGCTGGTATGCGATAAGATCTGAATATGTGACAATACTTGTTTGCCGGTGCAGCCGGTAGGCACGGTGTATCGCACTTCGCGACAACAGGATTTTTCATGTCTTCAGTCATTACCCCCGGATTAATTATTCTACATGGCAATCAGCTTGAACAACTTCAGGCCGCTGTGTTCGAATGGATAGGCCAGCATCCGCTGGCACCGCTGGAAAAAGAGATTTTTTTGGTGCAATCAAATGGCGTAGCCGAATGGCTTAAAATCGCACTGGCCGAACAAACCGGTATATGCGCAGCTACTCGTATTGAATTACCTGGTCGTTTTCTTTGGACCGTGTACCGAGCCATGTTAGGCCGCCATGCCATTCCAGCCAGCTCTTTTCTCGATAAAGCGCCGCTGACTTGGCGCTTGATGCGTGTGATTCCGACCTTACTGGAACAAACTGAGTTTGAACCGCTACAGCATTTTTTAGCCGATGGTCAGCCGGAACGGCGGCTGCAACTGGTCAGTCGCCTGGCCGATCTGATCGATCTTTACCAAATGTACCGCAGTGATTGGCTCAGCGATTGGCAGCATGGGCGTGATCAAATTTTGCGTGGCGATGGCAGCGCCCAGCCCTTGAGCCCGGATCAGTTGTGGCAAGCTCGATTGTGGCGCGCCATTTTGCAGGATTTGCCTGAGCAGCAGCGGCAACTCGGTCGCGTCAATGTGCATCAACGCTTTCTCGCTGCCTGCGCAGCATTGCAAACGCCGCAACAGCAATTGCCGCGCCGAGTGGTGGTCTTCGGTGTATCGGCATTGCCGCGCCAAACGCTTGAAGCGCTGGCAGCCTTGGCCGACTATACCCAAGTCATATTAGCGGTGCCGAATCCTTGTCAGTTTTATTGGGGCGACATCATCGACGGCCGCGAATTACTCAAAGCCCAATTCAAACGGCAACCGGCGCGGCATGGCCGTGACCTGGCCCACGTACCGCTGGCGGCCTTGCACAGCCACAGCCACCCCTTGTTAGCCGCGTGGGGTAAGCTGGGACGCGATTTCATCCGCATGCTCGACGAATTCGATCAGGACGAAGCGGCGCGCGGTCGCTTTAATAATCTCAAGATCGATTTGTTTTCCGAGCAGCCGGGCGCGCATCTGCTGGCCCAGATGCAGGCGGCGATTCGCGATTTGCTGCCTTTGGCAGAACATCCGCAGCAGACGATTAACGCACAAGATCAATCGGTGGAATTTCATATTGCCCACAGTGTGCAGCGCGAAGTTGAAATCCTGCACGATCGTTTGCTCACCCTGCTGGCGGCAGCACCGGCCGCTGGTCAACTGGCATTGCAAGCGAAAGACGTGATCGTCATGGTGCCTGACATCGCCCGCTTTTCGGCCGCCATCGGTGCCGTGTTCGGTCAGTACAAGCGCAGTGATGCGCGCATGATTCCCTATGAAATCGCCGATGGTTCGGCACGCGTCAATCAACCGCTGTTGATTGCCCTCGAATGGCTGCTGCGGCTGCCGCAACAGCGCTGCCTGCAAAGTGAAATCTGCGATTTGCTCGATGTACCAGCGCTGGCCGCCCGTTTTGGGCTCGACCCCAGCGATTTATCGAAACTGAAATCTTGGATACAAGGGGCGGGCATCCGTTGGGGCCTCGATCGTGAACATCGCGCTGGCTTAGGCTTAGCTGCCGCCGGTGAACAAAATTCCTGGTTGTTCGGGATACGTCGTATTTTGCTTGGCTATGCCAGTGGCCGCAGCCCGGCTTATCAAGATATTGCACCGTATGCCGAAATCAGCGGACTCGATGCCGGCTTGGCCGGTGCCTTGGCTGAATTGGTGGCTGAACTCATGCACTGGCGCGAAGTCTTGCTCGGCACCTTGCTGCCAGCGGCTTGGGCGAGCCTGGCGCGTACCCTGCTCGAGCGCTTTTTTCTGGCCGAAAATGAAGCCGATCGGATTTTACTCGCGCGCTTGCAGCAAGCCCTGATCAACTGGGCCGACTTATGCGCCCAGGCCGATTTCGATGAAGCCGTCCCGCTGGCAGTGTTTCGTCAAGCCTGGCTCGATGGTTTGGATGAAGCCAGTCTGAATCAACGCTTCATTTCCGGCGGCGTGACGTTTTGCACCTTCATGCCTATGCGTTCTATGCCTTACCGTGTGGTGTGTTTGGCCGGTATGAATGAAAGCGATTTCCCGCGCCGTAGCCAACAAGTCGACTTTGATTTACTCGCCGCGCCCGGCATGGCGCGTCCCGGTGACCGTTCGCGCCGCGACGATGATCGTTACCTGATGTTGGAAGCCTTGCTGTCGGCGCGGGATAAATTGCTCATCAGTTGGACCGGTCGTCATATCCGCGATAACTCCTTGCAAGCGCCTTCGGTATTGGTATCGCAATTGCAGGATTATTTGCGGGCCGGATGGGATATCGACTTAGCTAGTCATACCACCGACTATCCACTGCAACCATTCAGTGAAAAATATTTTTTCCCCGGACCGGCGCGACCGCAGACCTATGCCTTTGAATGGGGTGCTGCACACCGTGCCGCGCCAGACGTGCCCACGCCGCTGTGCGAAGAAAGCATTCCTAAGGCGGAAATCGATGCACAATTTCGCCTCACGCTGCGGGAATTACATAGTTTCATGCGCCAGCCGGTGGCCTATTTCTTTCAAAAACGATTGGGCGTGAGCTTCGATGCCGAAGCGCTCAGTAGCGACGATGAAGAAGCCTTCGCCATTAATGGTTTGCAAGAATATGCTTTTGCCGAGCGCTTGTTGAGAAATGATGCCGACGAAGAAACACTCGACCAAGTGCGCCCGCAACTGACGCGGCAAGCCGCTGCACTGGCGCGCGAAGGGGCTTTGCCTATCAGTTGGGCTGGCTTACAGTGGCAAGAAAAATTGATCAACGATTTACTACCGGTACGGCGTGCTTACCTACTGTTACGCCAACAATTTCCGCTCGATGCAGAACGCTGCCCACTGCGTTTCGAACACCAAGGTATTATTTTTTCTGACTGGCTCAGCCCCTTGCGCAGCGATGGGCAAAGCACCGTGTGCTTGATGCAAAGTGCCGCGCGCGCACTCGATGGGAAAGGTGTCGTGCGTCCGCAACAATTGATCGCTGCTTGGCTGCGCCAATTGTTCGCCTCGGCTGGCGGTTTGCAGATCACTATTCATCTGATTGCACGTGACGCCCATATCGCTATCGCCCCGTTCGACGCCAGTGCGGCCGTAACCGCCTTAACTAATTTGCTACCCTTGTGGCGCGCCGGTTTGGATCACCTCTACCCAGCCCCCTGCAAAACTGCATTGGCTTGGTTGGCCGGTGTCGATCCGCAGCCGGTCTATGACGGTGGCCATCAATTCAGCGGCGAAGTCGACAATCGCTATCTGGCGCGGGTTTGGCGTGACTACCAAGAACTGAGCCGACACCCGCAGTGGCAACCTGCCGCGCAAGCCTTGTATCAGGCCTTATTCGATTGCTGCGCCACGCTCGAGATCCGACCTCTCAGCGGCAGCGACGACAGCGCCGCGCCGCTGCGTGCTGCGGCTAACCAGGAAACTTTCACATGAGTCATCTGCTCGATCCTTTGTATTTCCCGCTGCATGGCTCGCGCCTCATCGAAGCCAGCGCCGGCACTGGTAAAACTTGGACCATCGCGGCGCTGTATTTGCGTCTGGTGTTAGGCCATGGCGACGCCGACAGTGGCTTTCAGCGGCCGCTGCATCCCTCAGAAATTCTGGTGATGACCTTCACCCGTGCTGCCACGCGGGAATTATCGGAGCGCATACGCCTGCGTCTGGCTGAAGCAGCCGATTTGTTTCGGCAAGCGCAGCCCTGTGCCGGCGACCCCTTCCTGCAAAATCTGTTGGCAGACTACCCCGATGAAACGGCGCGTCAACAAGCTGCTTACCGCTTGGCCATGGCGGCCGATGCCATGGATGACGCCGCTATCTTTACCATCGATGCCTGGTGCCAGCGCATGCTGCGTGAACATGCATTCGACAGCGGCTGCCTGTTCGACGAAACCTTGCTGGCTAATGAACAAAACCTGTTCGACAATGCTGTGCGCGATTACTGGCGCGGTCACGTGTATCCACTCACTGCCGCGCACTGGCGCGCTGTCGCTGCAGTGTGGCCTGATGTCAGCGCGCTTAGTCAGACGCTGCGTCAGTTACTGCCGCAAGCAGCCTTGCTCGCCACGCCAGCGGCACAAACGCTGCAAAGTTTTCTGGCGCAAAGCTTGGCCGAACAACAGCAGGCGCTGGCAGTAATCAAACAGGGCTGGCCGGATAAGGTGGTCAGCATCGTTGCCTGGTTCGCGACCGAAGCCGAACGCGCTCCGAAACAATTCAGCGGTACTAAATTACGTCCGGCCAGCCTGCACAAATGGCTAGATTCCCTGGCTGTCTGGGCCAGCGATGCCGAACAAGTATGGCCGCAGCTAAGCGATAAAATTTTTGAGAAACTCCACCCTTCAGCCTTAGCCGCGGCCTGTAACAAGGGCTATCAAGCGACACTCCCGCCGGTATTTTTCGAACTCGAAGGCTTGCAACTGGCGCTGGCGGCACTCGAACCCTTGGGTCATCAGCTGTGTCGACATGCCGTTGCTCAGGTTGGCGCGCGCATGGAAGAATTGAAACAGCAGCAGCATCAGTTCGGCTTCAAAGACTTACTCGAGCGCTTAGGCTTGGCCTTGGCCGGGGCGAATCGGGTGGCGATGCGCGCACGTATTATTGAGCAATACCCAGTGGCCTTGATCGATGAATTTCAAGATACCTCACCACAGCAATATGCAATTTTTGATGCGCTGTATCAGGTGCAAAGCAATCTGCCCGAGTTGGGCTTATTCCTGATCGGCGACCCGAAACAATCGATTTACGGCTTTCGTGGTGCCGACATCCATAGTTATTTGGCGGCGCGCCGTGCTTGCAGCGGACGGCATTATCTGCTCGGTACTAACTACCGCTCGACCCTGCCCTTGGTGGCCGCCGTTAATCAATTGTTTCTGTATGCCGAACAACAGTCCGGTTTGAGCGCTCATCAGGCCGGTGCCTTCCACTTCAAAACCGCACACGACAACCCGGTGCCGTTCGAAGCCGTGCAGGCGCAAGGCCGAGGCAGCGTGTATCGGGCCGCGACACCGGCGCAAAGCGCAGCGGCTTTACAGTTCCAAATCGCCGAGCAACGCGACGCCAATAAAGAGCAAGCGCAGTATTTTTTTGCCCAACACTGCGCCGAATATATCGCCCAGCAATTGGGTTCGACGCAGACTGGCTTTCAAACCCAAAGCGCCTTCGTCGCGCTGCAACCGGCCGATATCGCTATTTTGGTACGCGACCGTCATGAGGCCGCCGCCATCCGGCGTGCCCTGCAAGAACGCGATATCGCCAGCGTCTACTTATCGGATCAAGATTCGATTTTTCGCAGCGCCGAAGCGCTCGACGTCCTGTGTTGGCTGCAAGCCTGGGCTGAACCGCTGAGTATCGAATACGGACGCGCCGCTTTCGCTACTAAAACCGCCTTGCTGACGCTACGACAATTAAGCGAATTAGCTGCCGATGACGCCGCTTGGGAACTGCGCCTTGAGCAACTCAAGCAATGGCACTTGGTGTGGCAGCGGCAGGGCGTGTTGGCGGCGATGCGGCGCTTCATCCACGAACTCGCCTTACCAGAAAAACTGCTGGGTCAGCGCGGTGGTGAACGCAGTCTCACCAATTTGCTACACCTGGCCGAATTGCTCGAAGCCGCCAGCGCTCAACTTGATGGCGAACAAGCGCTGATCCGCTGGTTATCCGAACAAATCAGCGGCCAAGGCGAGGGCAGTGAGGAACATGTACTGCGCCTGGAAAGCGATGCCGAGCTGGTGAAAGTGATCACGATACATAAATCCAAGGGCTTGGAATTTCCGTTGGTGTTCGTTCCCTTCGCCGCCGCTGCCCGGCAGGTAACAAAAACCAAGCAAAGCTTTTTCAAATACACCGATGCCAGCGGCCGCAGCGTGCTCGACCTCGGGCTATCGGACGAGGCGCAACAAGCGGTGGAACGCGCCCGTCTGGAAGAAGATTTGCGCCTGCTATATGTGGCCGTCACGCGCGCCTCGCATGCGCTGTGGCTGGGCGTATCAAATTACAAGCAAAATTTACAGCACTCGGCACTCGGCTATCTGCTCAATGGTGGTGCCGCCATTGATGCACCCATCTTGCCCATCTTCGCCGCATTGCAAGGCGCGTGCGCTGCCATTCACATCACCGAGCTCAGCGATGCGGCTGGCTGTACCCCGCTGCCGCGCCGAATTCGCAGCGTCGCTGCCTTGGAATTTCCTGCCTATCGTGCCAACTTCGAACGCCACTGGCTAGTCGCCAGTTTTTCTTCCATCGCCAGGAATCTGAGTGCCGATTTTTCGGCCAAGCGCACCGATGACAGCAAATTATTTGAAGATGAAGTGCTGCCCTTGGTCGTGACACCGAAACACCAGTCGCTGCCGAAGCAAGCCTGGCATCGCTTCCCACGTGGTGCCGTGCCGGGCCAGTTTCTGCACGAACAATTGGAATGGATTGCCGGAGAAGGTTTTACTGTCATCGAAGATGAACATTTCAATACCCGCTTGGCACAACGTGCTTTACGGGCCGGCTGGGACCATCATCAAGCGGATCTCAACGAGTGGCTCACTGCCATCGTCTGCGCGCAGCTGCCGCCGATACAAAGCAGTTTGCTGCAGGTGCAAGAGCGTATCGCCGAAATGGAATTTTGGTTTCCTTGCCAAGCTGCTGCCAGTCGTGCGCTGGATAACTTGTGTCGCCAGCATTTATTGGCAGGACAAGCGCGACCGCAGTTGAGCGAGCGTCGCTTGCAAGGTTTGTTGATGGGCTTTGCCGATCTGGTGTTTGAACACGAGGGTAAATACTGGGTACTCGATTACAAATCGAATGCGCTCGGTGCCGATGACGCCGCCTACCATATCGGTGCGTTGACTCTGGCCATGGCCGCGCATCGCTATGATGTGCAAGCGGCGATTTATCTGCTGGCGCTGCACCGCTTGCTGCAGCAGCGTTTGGGTGCGCACTACGATCCGGCCCAGCACTTGGGTGGCGCGATTTTCTTTTTCTTGCGCGGCTTACAGCATCCCGAGACCCATGGCTGCTACCACGTGCTACCGAGCGCAGACTTTCTGCGCGATCTCGACTTGGTCATGCGCCAGGCCGTCTCCACTGTCACCGAGGAAACCCACTGATCATGCCTGACAACGATACTGTCTTACAGAGTCTGTCTGAACTGAGCGAGCGCGGCCAAGTGCGCCGGCTGGCGCTGGCTTTTGCGCGGTTTTTACATAGCTTGGGCGTGCGCGACGCGGCCGTTTTGCTGGCCGCGGCCATGCTCACTGAAATCGAAGCACGCGGCCATATCTGCCTGGACTTGGCAGCGCTGGCGCGCGATCCGGCGGCAGTATTGGAATGGCCGAACGAAGAATGGGAAGCGCTGCGCGCTGCGCATGAGCTGCCATCGAATCAAGCCGACTGGCATGCAGTGTTGGCCACCAGCCCTTATATTTATCACGCTGACAGCGCTGCACCTGATGCCCAGCAAGTCTTGGTATTGCAAGCACAGCGACTGTATTTACGCCGTTACTGGCAGGATGAAACGCTGATCGCCACGGCCGTGCGTGCGCGTGCCGCTGATACCATCGAGCGCGATGAAACGGTACTGACAGATTTGCTCGATGACTTGTTTCTATCCGCAATCGCAGTCGCCGAACCGGCGAGCGAGCCCAGCCCTGATTGGCAAAAAATCGCCACCGCCATCGCCTTACGCGCTCGCTTTAGCATCATTACCGGCGGCCCCGGCACCGGTAAAACCTATACCGTGGCACGCTTGTTGGCAGCCTTGCTGCTGCTCGCCCCGGCGGGCACACAGCCCAGCATCGCCTTGGCCGCACCAACCGGCAAGGCCGCCGCGCGTTTGCGGCAATCGATAGACCAAGCCTTCAGCGAACTGGCCACGCGCAGCACTGCGCTGAGCGAATTCATTGCCCACCTTGGTCCGGCACGCACCTTACACAGCCTCTTGGGGGCGCGACCTGATACCCGGAGTTTTCGTCATCATGCCGGTAATCCGCTCGACCTGGATGTGCTCATCGTCGACGAAGCCTCGATGGTGCATGTGGAAATGATGGCCGCCTTGTTGGCTGCCTTACCGCGTAAAACCATGCTGATTTTGCTCGGTGATCAAGATCAATTGGCTTCGGTTGAGGCTGGTGCGGTACTCGGCGATTTGTGTGGCGACGCCGTCAGCGGTGGCTACCATGCCAGTACCGTCGACTATCTGAAACGCTGCACACAGCAACTGGTGCCGGCCGAGCTGCGCGGTGACGGCACTGCACTGGCCCAGCAAACCGTCATGCTGCGCCACAGCCGCCGCTTTGCCGGTGCCATCGGCGAGTTGGCGCGTGCGGTGAATGCCGGCGCGGCCGCCAGCGCTGCTGCCGTACTGCGGCGTGGTCACGACGCCAGCTTGGCCTGGCTCGATGCCACTAGCCCAGCCGCTTTGTTACGCTTGGCCGGGCAGGGTCGGGCCGGTGCCGAAGGTGCTTATCAAGCCTATCTGAGTTTGCTGGCGCAAATGCCGCGCGCTGCTACCAGCGCCGACTACTTGGCATGGGTAAAACAAGTGCTCGATGCCTTCGAAGGCTTTCGTATTTTGTGTGCGGTGCGGGAAGGCGAGTGGGGTGTGGCCGGACTCAATCTGGCGATAGAACAAAGCTTGCATGCCCAAGGCCATATCCAGCGCGAGGGCGAATGGTATAGCGGTCGACCGGTGATGGTGACGCGGAACGACTACAGTGCCGGCGTCTTCAATGGCGATATCGGTTTGGCTTTGCCAGACCCTGATCCACAAAAAAGTTTGCGCGTGTATTTTCTCGACGGTCAACAGCTACGCAGTATTCTCGCTTCGCGCTTGCGCTATGTCGAGACCGCCTATGCCATGACGGTGCACAAATCGCAGGGTTCCGAATTCGCCCACACCGTGCTGGTGTTACCACCCGACATGTCACCGGTGATCACCCGTGAATTGATCTACACCGGCATCACCCGCGCACGCCGCCAATTTACTTTAGTTTGCCCGGTTTTAGCGGTATGGCAGAGCGCCTTGGCACTGAAAACCGAGCGAGCCAGCGGTTTGCGCGCGGCCTTGCAAGCACCGTAGACAATCAACTGTCGGCGCGCGTCAGGTGTTTCGCCGCGTCGGCTGCTTGCACCTGCTGCCAAGTGCCTTGACGCACTATGCGTCCGGCTTCCATCACCACCACATGATCGGCATGCTGCAAGCTGGCCAAGCGATGGCCGATGGCCACCACCGTCAGATTGCCATGCAGATCAACGATGGCCTGACGGATCCGCTCTTCATTTTCCACATCGAGTGCACTGGTGGCTTCATCCAGCAACAGCAAGGCCGGGCGGCGTAATAAGGCACGTGCCAGGGCAATCCGCTGGCGCTCGCCGCCAGATAAACGCAAGCCCTGATCGCCGACCAGCGTCGCCAGTCCCAGTGGTAAATCACGCACAAAACCGGCGGCGGCTTTATCCAAAGCTAACCATAATGCGGTGTCGTCCGCATCCGGCAGCGCCCACAACAAATTGCTGCGTATCGTGTCATTGAACAGGACTGGTTCTTGCGGCACATAGGCCAGCGCATGACGCCATTGCACCCGCTGTGCATCATCGAGTACCTTGCCATCGATCGACATCGTGCCGTGCTCGGGGCGCAGCAAGCCCATCAGCATATCGGCCAAGCTGCTTTTTCCCGCACCCGACTCGCCGATGATGGCGGTGGTGGTATTGGCGACAATCGTCAGATCGATCGCCTTGAGCGCGGCGCGCTCGCGGCCCGGGTAATGGAAGTCTATGCCGTGTAACGTTAACTGATGCGAAAATGTCGGCGCCACCGCAGCAGTCTCTGGTTCCGCCGCTTCACGGCACTGGGCCAAGACCCTTTCGGTGTCAGCCAGCGCTGGCAGAGTGTGCAAGCACTGCTGCAAGTGCTGTTGGCATTGCGCAGCCAGCGGCATCAAGCGAGAAAAAACCAAGATCAAGGCGGCCAACTCCGCGAGAGGCAAATGCCAGACTTCCAGTCCGGTATACAGTAAGACGGCCAGCATCAAGCTGGCAAGCAGTTGCGCGCGTGCGCGTGAATAACTGGCGCTGCGTTGAAAGCGCATCAATTGCTGGCGGTAGCCTTGCATCGATTGCAAAAAATTTTGCAAGTGACGTGATTCATTGCCGAGAATTTTGACTAACTTGATACCTTGCAGGCTTTCTTGTACCGTGCTGTGCAGCCGCTGCGAAGTCAGACCCAAGCCCGCGCCCAAGTGTAAGGCTTCGCGCCGCAAACGGCTTTCGGTGAAAAACATCAGTATCCCGGCGCTCAATACCAGCGCCGTCATCGGTGGCGATAGCCACAGCGCCGCGATGGTATACACCAGCAGTTGCGCCATCACACTACTGAGCTGGATGAAAAAATTCAGACCGAAGCCGATGCGGTTAATATCGGTCAGCAACAGATTCGCATATTCTGCATTATTCCGTTGCGATAGCCAAGTCCACTCACTTTTCAATACCGCCATCAAGCAGCGCTCGCGTAAACGGTCAACCAGGTTGCATTGAATTTCGGTAGACAGGATTTCTCGAAAAAACTGGGCGACAGTTTTCAGCGCTTGTAAGCTGATAAAAACCAGCAAAATACTCAAGCCTTGAAAGGGCATCGATAGCGCGGAAAAACTGCGCGCCAGCATGCCGTTGAAAGCGCTCGGCCTTGGTATGCCGGTGTGGGCCGCATCCTGCAATAAAGCAAACAAGGGTACCAGCAAACTGACGCCAAAACCCTCACTGACGCTGACGATGGCCATGCACAGCCCTAACATCAGCAGCGGGCGACGCGGCTCTTGGCGTATCAAACGAAAAAATGCCTGAGCACTCTGCCATGCCGACAGCTCGGGCATGCTCAGCGTGCCCATAGCGCTGGCGAGAGAAACATGCTGACCACAGTAAATTCAGAAAAACTATTTCCACCCGTTACATACACCGGACCGGCACAGACCCAGGCATGGGCCAGCAGTTTTTGTTCGGCATCTTTTTTTAAGCCGAAATACAAGGCATAGGGAATGCCATAAACTTTGAGCCAACAGCGCGCCGTAATCGCTTGTGCAAAACAATTCGCATTCCAAGGACAATAACGGGCGCTGCCGTTGATCAGGTGGGAAATTTGACGCGCCCGAAAAATCGCCGCCGGCGTCAGCAAAGGCACGGCCGCATTGACCCCGGCATGTTGGCCCAGACGCGGCGCAATTTGACGAAACGGTACGCTGAGCACCACCATCCGCGCCAGGCCAAGCAGACACCAAGTGGGGAAAAATCCCAATTGAAAAAACCGCGGTTGACGCAAAAAATTACGCAACTTGCGAGCTGCCAAGCTCAACAGCCTCATGCGTATTGAACGATCTGCGCATCCAACAACTGGGTGATGAAGCTTTGCACGTCGTTGGCGCAGGTTTCTGCATCGACGGCAAACTCCGCTACCACGGCTTGATACAACTGTTCCATGGTCTGCGGTGTTTGCAAGGTTTCCCAAATGATTGCGCCGACCGGATTAATGCCGTAGTAACGTCCTTGGCTGATACTCATCATGACCAAGTCGCCATCCATAGGAACGGCCAATAAATCGGGATGACGCATGATAAACTTGGACATGCTTGGCTCCTAACTGAAATAAGTGAATCAAACAGCGTAAATATAATTTTTCAAACCGAAAAAGGCGAGCCATTCGCATCAAGATAAGCGAAGCGTAACATGACTGCACCATGATCGCGCAGTACCCGATCAATTTGCGCCGTGCTCAAAACATCGCGCCAGCCGCCGGCGGTTCCGCTGCGAAAAAAACGCTCAGCTTTGGCCGAGCGCTCACGAAATCCTTTTTCCTGCTCCTGGGTTGCGAGTTTTTCAAAGCTGCTGTGGGCCATCGCTTGTTGTATCCGCGCTGGCTCGGCCGGCAGTTCCAAAAACTGGCTGGCCCGAGTAAAGCTGGCCAAGCCATCGGCCAGCATATCCTCATAGCGCAGCACACAACAAGCTAAGTTCTCGGCATCGACCCAACTGCGTACATGTTGCGACCAGCTCAGCAAGCGCTGGGTGACTTGCGACTGCAGGCCATGCTGGTTTTTTGAAAGAGCAAAATCAGTTTTCCCCATGCGCTCGATCGCGCCGTCTATGCTGCAGCCCCAGTGGTGCGAGGCTGAAATGGCGACATCAAGGGGATTACGTAAAATATACAAGGCACCGCGCGTGGCTTCTCGGTTGACCAGCGGTTCACCGTTTGCCAGACGCAGATAAGCGTCATGTATTTTATGGTAGGCCAAGGCCGTGTTTTCTTTTTCTACCGTCCAGCGATAAACGGCTGGGCGTAGCGCTTCAATTTCTGACGGACTTAAATCGGCACTGTCGAAACCCAATAGTTCATCGAGCCAGCTACGGCTGCTGGCAATACCGCCGGTTTCCAGCGCATTGATATCGACTTCGCCATCTTGGCCGCGCTGTAAATTGGCGATGAACGCGCGCATCCAAGTATTACCCGATTTCGGGTAAGAGGCCAGCCAGTAGATGCCGCTCGCCGTACTCATGCCCGTTCTGCCGCATCGGCCAGAATGCGCTCGGCCAGTTCATCGAGCGCGAAGCGGGTGTTCGGGCGCGTCACGCGCACCAGTTTGATTTGGCTCGACAACTGGGCGCACAAGCTTAAATGATGTGCCTTCAATGCCATTCCTTCCAAGAACCGTACCCGATAAGTATTTTCTTGCAAGACCGGGAAGCGCCGCATACCGCGCACGGTTTCAAAGACAAACTCATCTCGGTTATGATTGCTCAGAATGTACACCCAGCGTATCGGCAAAGCAGAGCTGGCCATCGCATTCAAGGTCGGCAAATTGAATTTTTCCATGTCCGGGCGTATGCGCGCCAGTTCGCCGGTGGCGATCTGCATTTTATCGGCGCTGTCTTGCCATAACTTAATGCGGGGAAAACCTGGTAAGGCCTGGCATTGCGCATTCACCGGCACTACATCATCGGCCAACAGCCGGTGACCGCGTTGCATCAAGGCCGCTGCCAGAGTTGATTTGCCGGCACCGGAAGGGCCGACGCAGACCAGGCAAGCATCACCGACTTGCAGCGCATTGCCATGCAAGACCAGATATCGGCGTTGAAACATCAGAATACCCATGGCCGAGCCGAGCAAAAACACGCGCACACTGGCCTCATCAATGCCGGCTTCGGTTTCGACGATGATTTCCTGGCCATTGCGAACCAGAAATGCGGCGACACCGGGTACCTGCAAGCAAAATTCCTGTTCGGTCGCCCATAAAAAAGGACCGAGTTGGCGCGCCGTGGCGGTGATCGTGCTCAGCACTGCGCCGTAGACAATACTGACTTCGCTGCTTTGATCTTCTGCGGGGGCTAATTCTGGCAGGGCGATTTGGCTGGAAATACCGAATTGGTATAGCTGATAATGATATGGCATGACAGTTCAGTAAAGATGGGGTGGAACAATGTCGCAATCAAATGCTTGGTGCCGATGTCATCCGCTGCCTTGGCAGACTGGTAAATTAATTTTTTAAGCGGGAAGCCTGAAACTACTTAAGAATTTGAACTGCTATCCGCACCTAGAGTGGATGATTTTCCATCTGTTTTTTCATTGCCGAGCTGTACCAATATGGGGGCAGCGTAAGCGCGGCGTTCCGAATCAATTTGCTCGGAGATATACAGCAGCGGTGTTGTCATATCTTTTCTCCATTGACAAAAAGTCACAATTTGTTGAAGCAGGTGGAGACGACTTACATGACAATTTCACGCAATTGAGTAAATTTTTTCCGTTTCCCTGAGCATATTACACGTAGTAATATAGACTAATCGTAACATAGTTATTGCGTCTAGGCAAATTCAGGGAATTGCCGTAAAAATTGGATTAAATAAATTGCGCGTGGCACCATGTGCATGGCGGCGAAGTCAATTTGCGTATCGCAACGATTGCTTTGCATCTCTATCCCGACCATCTTTTGCAAACGCGCCACATCGATGACTGCGCGTATCGGATCGTGAGCACCAATGCTGGCGAACAATTGTTCGGCCAAGTAGCGTTGGCGGTTGTAGCGCAAATGAAAATCAGGGGAAAACGGTTGCTTACTGGTACGCCACTGTATTTGCGCTGGCAATAGGCCATTCATCGCGTGGCGTATCAAACTGCGCGGATAACCATTGCTGACCTTCAGATGGGTAGGCGCAGCCAAGCAAAATTCGATGATGCGTTGATCGAGCAAAGGCAAGGAAAAATGCACCCCAAGCTCATTCGCTCCGCGTAATCCGGCTTGTGTCTGGAATTTGGCAATACTGGACGCCTGTATCGCGCGGGGATGGCGATAGCTTTGGCTTGACTGACTTAACTGCGCCAACAAAGTGGCCGGCGCTTGCGGTAAATGCTGCGCGAGATAAGCGTGCTGAAACGGCTGCTGCTCAAGCATGTGCGTGGAACTGGCTGGCTGCGAACGCCCAACCAGTTTGAGTAGCCAAGTTGGTGCTAAGGGTCTGAGCAATTCGCTCTTGAGTACGCGTTGCACAGGAAGGCCATAGACTCGCGCTCTCGCTTGTAATTCTTTTGCTAACAGCCACCACTGACCGGAGCGAAACAATTCAACATAAAAACCGTTGCCGTGATTGGTAGGCCCATGCTCGCCGAAACCGCCACCAAAGACCGTTTCTGCGCCGTGCGCAGTGGCGGCATGGGCAAAGGCATCAAATTGAAACTGGCGCGAATTGATGAAAGGCTTGCCTTGTGCCCGTATCGTCGACGACACATCATCAAACGGACCGCGCTGCTGATCGCTGACCTCAAGAAAATCAATATTATCGACTTTGGAAAAGGCCGCGATGAATGCCGATTCATCTTCCATGGTGCTGCGCAAATGGGCTGGCAGCACTGCCGACATCGCCAGCAAGCGGCGATTTTGTTTTTTTAATATGCTCGCCGCCACCGCCACCAAAGACGAGGAATCCAAACCACCGCTGAGCAAAGCCGCCGGTGTGGAGTGCGCCGGCAAGCGCGCTTCGACGGCAGCAAACAGCAGCGCGCGCAAAGCTTCCGGCACTTCGCGGTCGGGGATGTCGAGACGCCGTTCCGGGTCTGGTTGCCAGTAAGACCAGCTGCGCAAACCGCTGGCATCAAGACACAATACACTGCCACCGGGCAATGCCAGCACGCCTTCGTAAAAACTCTCTGGGCCAGGCTCCATCCAAATCAATGCGCTGCGTACCAGTTTGCCGTGGTTGAGGCGGCGGCCGATTTGCGGATGATCGAGCAAGGGGGCGATCCGCGCGCAAGCCAGTAATTGGCTACCCTGATGGGCATAAAACAAACTGCCGATTCCCAGTGCATCGCGGGCCGCGACAATTCTCTGCTTGGCGCTGTCGTGAAGAATCAAGCTAAATTCCCCCAGCAAGTACTCGGGCATAGCCAGATCCCAGCGCTGATAGGCCAGTGCCAGCAAATCTGTCACTGCCGGCACAGGCCCACGCAGCCCCAGACGCGCGGCCAGGGCTGGGCATTCGTCCAGTCTGCCGGCGAAGGCAATCGACAGCGTCGGCTTGGCCGTTCGGTTCAGGTCAAAGGCCACCACGCCGTTGGCTAAGTCGTGCAAAGGAAGCGCAGGGGGGGAGGGCATAGTCAGGGCGAGAAAGGGAAAGATGATCGGTGATGTAACAAGGCAATATAATACGCTAGGTAGGCAATTCAGTGACGATCGCTATCCCGCTCCGATGGCTGGAGCAGATCCGCTACAATGGCGATGAAAATTTGTCAGAACCACTATTTACGGAAGCATGACATGCCGATATCAGCCATATTACACAGCTTCATCAGGCTGGCATCTCAACAATTCATTGTGCGCCACACCGCACATGGCTTGATCAGCTGGCGCTATCTGTTGCCGCGGCAGAATGCGTTGATACGCTTGCACCGCCAATTCTGGTGGCAAACGCCGAGCAAATTGCCGCGTGCGCTGTGGCTGTTGTTTGAACTGTTACTGTGGCTGCGTTGGATAGGCTGGTATGCTTGGCGTGACAGTTGGAAAGTCAGCCGCAGCCAACATGCGCAAATCGATCCAGCGCACCGCCTGACACAGATGCAGTTATTCTTGCGCTTACTCAGACTGAGCTTGGCGCATGGCATGGTGCCGGGGGTGTCGTGCCACCATCAGCTGTATCTGTCAGGAAGTAAGCCTTGGGCTTACCTGTTTCCGAATGAATGCGCAGCATTCCATCGCTGGCGTGATGGTAATGTTCATCCGGCCGCCATCAAAACCTTGGCCGACAAGCATATATGCAGCCGCCAATTCGCCGAATTAGGCATCGCGGCGGCGGCGAATCTGGCACTGCTGCGCAAAGGCAGTCCCGAACCGGATTGGTCGCAGTTTCCCTTGCCAGCTTTTTTAAAGCCGCGCTATGGGTCGGCCGGCAAGCACTGTTTTTATTTACGTCGCAGCGAGGGTGCTGCCCTGTACTGGCAAGAATACGAACAGCCGCCGCACCACAGCAGGCAGGCTCGGCAGGCATGGAAAGTCGCTGCGGCAAAAAACGATTTTCTACTGCAAGCTTGCTATACCAACGCGCCAGCGCTTGACATCATTCATCCAGAACTGATCACCCTGCGCGTGTTGAGTACCTGCGCAGCCGGACAATGCCGCATCGAACTCGCTTACTTAGAAATTCCCGATGGAATAAAACACTACCAGATACAGCCCTTGGATCTGGAAACCGGGCAATTGATTGTACTGCCACAGATCAAGAGCAACCGCGCCCAACTATACTGGCAAGCAGCACAACTGCATTTACTGCCACATTGGGCCCAAGCTGCCCGCTCGGCGCTTTCTGCCCATGCCGCCTTGGCCCCCGATTTGTACGGGGCCGCCTGGGATTTCATACTCAGCCAAGAGGGGGCCTTACTGTTGGAAGGTAATACCACCTGGGGTACTGGGGCGTGGCAAACGGTGCGTGGGCCATTGCTTGCCAAATATGCCATTGATGATTATCATTAATAATTGCTGATGAGCAAACAGTGTTTTATTTTTTCCTTCATCAAAAATCTGACTAGGGTTTGAAACCCCGGCCTTCAGAGGCTGTCGCAAAAGGGTAATGAGTCGGTATCATTACCCTGACTGGTGGCCACGTCATTCCTGCGCGCTTTTGGCAGGAACCCAGCGGCGTTCGTGG
>NZ_JASJVS010000075.1:0-16448 GCF_035019605.1 Undibacterium sp. 5I2
GGTAATGATACCGACTCACTACCCTTTTGCGACAGCCTCTGAAGGCCGGGGTTTCAAACCCTAGTCAGATTTTTGATAAAGCTTAAGGACCGTTTGATGTGAAACAAGTTTGACTGAGTGACTTTTCCAGCAGCGACTCAGCGTTGACAAAAATTGTTGTCGGTGTGATTGCTCAACTTAAATTTTGATAAATTTCTTCTTCTTGCACAAAATGCAAACGCAATATCGCTTCAAAGCCGTATAACAGCCTTTGCAATTCCTTGCATGATTCTGACGTCATATCATTGTTCGACAAGCTCTGCACGCTTTGCGTCAGCGCTCTTCCAAATTCAAATATTTCTTGATGCGTCCTGCTCATCGCCGCCATTGGGTCATCTCCGCCCAGCAGTGTTGCAATAGTCGGATAGAGAATTAAATCGTCCTCTTGTTCGTGCGGCAGTAACTGTTTCTGTAAGATGCTGTCCATACTGATCAGTGCGCTGTGCGCCTCAGCAACGGCGAAGAATGGCAATTTATCGGCCAGATTTCTGACCTGATCAAGGATCGGTGCCAAGGCTTCATGCTCGATTTTCAGGCGCGTAATTTGTGCGCCAGAAAGTTTGTGCTGACTCGCGCGCAGGGGACTGATGCGCAAAGCCCGTAAGGCATTGACGATAACAATCACATCGATCACTTCCTGCAATGCCGCTCCATATAGAGGAGGCAAGTAACCGAGCGCAGCAAACAACATGGCGACTAAGGACATGGCCATTCCGGCGATCACACTTTGCATCGCAATTGCGCGGATTTGTCGGGCAGCATTCAAGGCTTCGGCCAAGCGGTCCAAACGATCAACCAGCAGCACAACATCGGCGGCTTCTGACGATGCCGCTGCACCACGTGATCCCATGGCGACGCCCACATCGGCGGCAGTCAGCGCTGGAGCATCATTGATGCCATCGCCGACCATAATACTGATACCTGTGGTTCGGGCGGCTTCAATTGCCGCTTGCTTATCTGCAGGTGATTGCTCGGCATAGACTTGGTCGACATCGAGACTGGCACCAATTGCTTCGGCCACATCTTTCCTGTCGCCAGTTAACATGACGATACGGCTTATCCCGGCTTTGCGTAGCAAGCGCAGCGAGCGCGGCGTCTCGAGCCGAATTCGGTCTGCCATCAGCAGTGCACCAATTATTTTGCCGTCTTGTGCGACAAATACAGCAGACCCTGCTGCACCAGCGCAACGTTCTAAGAACTGCTTTACCCATGGCGCATTGCTGGCCAGGGAAGAAACAAAAGCATAACTACCCAATACGATAGTCTTGCCTTCAATGTTGCCGGTAAGGCCAGCTCCTCCATGCTCATGAATTTCGCTTGGTATCGCCAGTACGATACCCCGACCACGTGCGGCAGCGACGACCGCGGTTGCTGTGACATGCCCGGACATCTGATCCAGAGATGCAGCTAATCTGAGTATTTCAGTCTGACTGACATCCGCATTGGCTTCCGTATGAATCAGATCAGCCTTGCCGCCGGTCAGAGTGCCGGTCTTATCAAAGAATATCGTATTGGCTTGTCCTAGCTTTTCAATTGCGGCACCACCTTTGATTAATATCCCACGCTTGGCACACCAAGACATGCCAGAAACGATCGCGACTGGGACGGCGAGTATCAGTGGGCAAGGCGTAGCGACAACGATCACGGCAAGTGCACGCAAGGGATCGCCGCTGACGATCCAGGCCAAGGCGGCTAAACCTAAAGATAATGGCAGGAACCACATTGCATAGCGATCAGCCATGCGTGACGCTGGTGCCTTTGATTTTTGCGCCAATCCAACCAGCCGGACAATGCCGGCATAGGTACTGTCTGCGGCTGTGCTCGAGGCAAGTATTTCAAATGGCGTGGCCGCATTGACGCCCCCACTTCGGATACTTGCTCCTGCTCGATGTTCAACTAAGTTGGACTCGCCACTCAGAGCCGATTCATCCAGCGTTGCAGTCGCTGATAACAAGGCACCGTCGATAGGAACAATTTCGCCGCTGCGTACCACCAGGCGGTCGCCAATTTTCAGCAGTTCAAGCGGAATCCTCGTCATCACACCATCGATTAGACGATTGGCAAATTTAGGGGCTTTGTTGAGCAAGGCCGACATGTCACGCCCCGCCCTACGCTGGGCAAAGGCTTCCAGTGCCTGACCGCTCACCAACATAACTGCAATGACGCAGGCAGTCATATATTGATTTAATGCAACCGAACCTGCAATTGAGATCAGTGCAAGTATGTCTATGCCAAATTCCTTTTGCACCAACGCCAGCCTCATGCTCAGTATTAACTGGATAAAAGCCGGAACAGTTCCGCCAACAAAGAGTAAGTCGGCCGCTTGCGGCCAAGCGCCCCATTGACACACAAGTCCAACAATCAGGCAGGCGAGAGTAATTGGAAAGGCAATCAATTCAGCTGAGCAAAAATTGTTCATCCTGTTGAGCTCCGCACAGAGAATGGCATGTGAGCTTCATTGTGCGCCTTGCCAATTCAGGTGTTCTTGCGATTAGTCAACTTAGGGCGAGGAGGATGTCAAACCCAGTTCGGCGCATCACGAGCTAAACACGATGTGCCGCGCGCTTCGATGCAATGCCTCATGCGTCGCCAGCTACCAAGTAAAGTCGTCCGGGATCTGGAACGCGGCATACGGATCATCGGCATCGATTGCGGTCGTCGTCTTCTTCACCCGCACCACCATTGAGGCATCGCGCTCGGCAATTTTATCTGCGATTATCCGCGGCAACAATTCTGTTTTACCTTCCAGGCACACGATCACCAGCCGGCCAGCAATCAAATGCGTCTGCACCTCTGCTGACACATAAATTTTATCGATCTTGATACCGTGCGTATAGTAATAAGCGATGTCGCCTGCGCCCTTGCTTTGGCGATTGTTTTGTACCAACTGCACAATTTGCGCAAAAACCGCTTTTTGCTTGGCAGCCGCATCGCGTTGCGCATTCAATTCGCGTGCCCGTTCGGCATTTTTGCGCTGCACTTCCAGCGCGGCCAAACGCGACGCATCCACGCTTTCGTTACCAGTCTTGCGCTCGACCTTCTTCTGCTTGAGCTTATCCTGATGGACCAGTTTGGCTTTGTTTTTATCGACGAGTCCTGCTTTTAAAAATTGATCTTGCAACGATGCCATAATACAACTCCGTAAAATAAGTGCGACCGGTCCCAGACCAGTGACGAACAGCAAGCATAGCAAAATTTTCTATGCCGTAAGCCAGTAAGCGGCAATAAACAGGCTGAATTGCCACTCATTACTTGGTAAAGCTGTTTTTTCTTAGCATGAAGCCTCGCACAGCTGCACGCCTTAGCTCCTTGTCGTTCGGGTGTCGCGGGCTATTTTGAAGCCGATTTGCTTTTTTCATGCTGCGTCGCGGATATGTTGAGCAGTACATCCCAAGAAGGCGGTAAGTCACTGCGCGCAATGAGCAGTCGGGTATATTCTATATGTCGCACGGCACTTTGACTTTCTCTGACAGCTTGAGCATGTGCAGGTGATTGAACAAACCGCAACATGGAACCCTCGTCCAACCAAATCGTAGCAGTCCATACTTCGTCACCAAACAGTTGACGCCGCACAGAATAAGCCAGCAATCCGGGTTGAGCAGGCAAACTGTCGAGCACCCTGTAGGCACCCGCATCAAACACATCTCGTTTATCCGAGTCAATATTGGCATGAGTGATTGCAACGAGGACTTGATCATTGCCAATGGCTCCCAAGGTTTTTTTTGCTGACTCACCGTTCACCCATTTGAAGGGTGTAGCAACGCTGCAGCCAGTGATTAATGCCAAAATTACTACCCAACAGTGGATACAGAGTTGTTTCATTTTTAATTTTTCCCTGAGGATTTGAATTGATTGTTATTCGGATTGATATGAAATCAGTTATAAAAAAATTTTCTTGTTAGAATCTTAAAGACACGGAACGAGCAGTATTGTATCGGTGCAAAAAATCAGAAGCTATGTCTCATCGCCCGTATTTCCCTTGCAATCGTCCGAAATTGATTCTTTGAATTTTGCCGCTGGCTGGTCGCTCAGGCCAGACATTTGACATGACTGTGCAAGCTCTCGCGACCTGGCCAGATCGATGCCAAAGAGGGCGCTGAAACTGGTTTCTGTGCGTGGCTCGACATGTGTCGAAATGAAATACTCGTGTGATATCGTGTAAAAATATTGAAAGCGATGAATGGATGCATTGTCGAGTGTGTTGGCTTTGTTAAAGCCCCAGAGCTACGGTACACGTGGCTTGGATACTGCGGGCGACTGGTCGATCGAATTTCCGGCAGGTGAAGGCATCAAGTGTTATGCCCTTCTACATGGCGCTTGTTGGCTTGAGGTGGAAGGTGTTTCCCATCATTTGCGCATCAATACCGGCGATTGCGTGCTACTTCCACGTGGACAGGCTTTTCGCTTTTTCAGCACTCTTGATGCGCAATCGATCAGCGTGCTCCCATTAATAGCCGCGGTTGACGATGGCAACTTTATGGTCGTCAATGGCGGTGGAGAGTGCACGGGCCTGGGCGCTTACTTTGTCTTCGAGGGAAGGCAATCGGATATGTTAGTGGGAATGCTGCCGCCTATCGTGCATTTTCATCACGAAGCGGATAAAGCATTGTTGCGCGGCTACTTGGAGCGCTTGATGTCGGAACTGCGCACCCCACAGCTTGGCGGTTTTCTTATCGCTGAACATATGGCGCAGTCACTCTTGATTCAGGCACTGCGGCTGCATCTCTTGGATAGCTCGGTCAATGGGATAGGCTGGCTGTATGCGTTACGGGACGATAAGTTAAGTAAGGCATTGGAAGCCATCCATGGCGAACCTGGACGAAATTGGAGCTTGGATTCCTTGGCCAAAGTAGCAGGAATGTCGCGGTCGAGTTTTGCTGCAAGTTTCAGCGCGACGCTTGGCGCGTCTGCGATCGACTATCTGACGCAATGGCGGATGCACATCGCCGCCGAGCGTTTGCACCATCGTGTAAGGTCAATTTCCGTGCTGGCCGAACAACTGGGCTACCAATCGGAAAGTGCGTTCAGTGTCGCCTTCAAGCGTATCCATGGTAGTTCACCTCGTCAATACGCCAAACGCATTCAGAATTAGTACGCGTTCCGAGCAATGATTGCGCAATCAAAGTTTGGACGATCAAACAAGTATTTTGCACTCTTTGCTATTCCCTGTCTGGGGTAAGCGTCCTATGATAAAGACTTATCAATATGGACAATATTCATGACTGCTCCACAATCAATGCGCATCGCCGTACTGGGTGCCGGAAATATCGGCAGCGCGTTTGCCTTTCAACTTGCAAAAACCGGTGGCCATGAAGTAACTGTGATCGCCCGTCCGGGCTCTGCGCGATATCAACAGCTGCAACGCGATAAAAGCATTATTGATGTTCATGATAAGCGGGCAAACGTGATTGCTTCTGAGCAATTGGACGAGGAAATTCATTATGATGTCATCGTCGTCACTTTACTGGCCCACCAGCTGGAAGCGGTCGTGCCGGCCATGTTGAACAGTAAGGCGAAATCGTTTCTGTTTATGTTTAATAACTTCGCTCCTGAACGGATTGAGGAGAGGTTTGGTACTGACCGGTGTACGTTCGGGATGCCATTCATACAGTCATTTCTTGACAGGGATGGTAAGCTGAATGTCAGCATTGGTGCAGGCGGTCAAAAAACAAAATTAGGAAAACAAATCTGGGTCGATGTATTTAACGCTGCCGGTCTTCCTGCATCGCTCGAAGCCAATATGCCGCTCTGGCTGCGCTGTCACGCACCAATATGTATTGCGTTTGAAAGTAGCTCGTTCGCTGGCATGCAACGCGGTGGTGGTGCAAGCTGGGCCGAATCGATGACTATCGCTCATGGTGTACATGAATGCTATCGCTTAATCAAGGGCTTGGGTTACCACCTTTATCCTGCAGCGAAAGTACGGATTCATCAATGTCCGGCATGGATTATTGCATCCATACTCTGGGGCCTGACACGGCTTCCATCCTTCCGCGAATTGTTGGCTTTGGGGGCAGCTGAATGTAGCGCAATGCTTGACCTGCTGCTCGCCGCTGCGCCGCTGTCTGGCAATCCCATTGCGCTTGAAAAAATCGAAGCCATGAGACCAGTGAGCGCTGAAGTTTTGCGCAAGCACATCAATTTTGGATAGTTAATGATCCGCTGCAAATAGTCAGAATCGCATGTTTAAAGCTATGCATTATTTCTACGGCGCCATTCATCAACGACTTCTCCCATGTTCTTGTTCACACCATTGCGAATCCACGCAATAAAATCTCTGTCGAATTTAAAATTGGGGCCGCATTGAGATGTTAAGAAACGGCGCACATTTTGTGTGTTCTTATATGACTGATCGACTTCGGTTTCTCGGCTTATAGAACCGCCGTGCCAGCTGAAATTCATTTCATCTCCAAGTTAATCATATAGCGAGTGGAAATTTTGTGCGGTTTGTTGACTCAGACAACAAGGACAGAGCGAGCGAGTTTTACCTGTCCACACCTGCCCCTTGATGATTTCTGTTTCAAGTTAGTAATGCTGCACTGTCCGCGACGTCGGATAACATTGGCCCAGGAGCCTTACATATGGAATAAAGTAATTGTCTGACTTTCCATTTATCCAATTTTCGACTCATCATGATCACAACACGATCAAGAAACATATCCTCATCGGAGCAGATAATCCGCACACGGCTGTCCAACTACTCACTGGCAAAAACCTTGACTAAACCTTGTCTAAACCTTGACTAAGCATAATCTAGCTTGTCTAAACTCAGACCTTGTCAGCGATCACCAAAACCCAGCGGCACTTCTGTGAACCACCCGATTTTGCTCTGGTTTGATCGCGTTTTGACCTGGTGTAAAGTAAAAAAACCCCTGACTTCAGGGGTTTAAGATAATTCTTTGAAGCAAGGAGACCTCAAAACGGAATATCGTCATCCATATCCGAAAAATTCGGTGCCGGACGTGCTGCCGGGGCCGGACGCGCAGCCGGAGCGGCCGGGCGTTGTTGCATAGCTGCCGGTGCCGGAGCGCCGCCGCCGTAGCCGCTGTCGTCCATGCCGGCACCGCCGCCCATGCCAGGACGACCACCCAACATTTGCATGCTGTCGGCTTTGATGTCGGTTGCGTATTTTTCGACGCCATCTTTGTCGGTGTACTTACGGGTACGCAAGCTGCCTTCTACATACACTTGCGAACCTTTTTTCAGATACTGGCCGGCGATTTCGGCTAATTTGCCGAAAAACGTGATCCGGTGCCATTCTGTCTGTTCTTTCTTTTCGCCGGTGGTTTTGTCTTTCCAGCTGTCCGTCGTAGCGACGGTGATGCTGGTCATCGCGTCACCACTTGGCATGTAGCGTGTTTCCGGGTCGCGGCCAAGATTGCCGACGATGATGACTTTATTCACGGATGCCATGGTTTTCTCCTGTTGTCCTGTACGTTCCTGTACGTGGTTCTATGATCATTTTGCCAACATAACGCCAACATTCAGCGCTCTGGCAACAGCCCGACAGACTGCGACGGGCGTATTTCACACGATTATACAGGCTCATTCCGTATGCAAGCGCGGATTTCATACCGAACCGACATGGTGACGCTGCCCTGTTAACGCTGAGGAAACAGCAGTTTTGCCAAGCCGAACTCAAGCCAGCGGTGCAGCAGCGGCGCGACGCGCCAATTCCGGCATGGAGCAGGCGCTGACCAACCATAGTACGGTCATGCCGGCGCACAAGGCGAAGATAGCTGGTGCCGTGGCATAGCGGGTCAGAATGCCGCCGAGCGCGCCACCACTGGCCATGCCTAGCGCTTGCAAGGTATTGTAGACGCCGAGCGCCGCGCCTTTCGAGGCTGGCGGTGCGGTGCGCGACACCAGAGATGGTTGTGCCGCTTCAAGGATATTGAAAGCGATGAAGAAGGCGAACAGCAAGCCATAAATTGCCAATGGGTAGGCCAGCAATTGCCAGAATCCTACTTGCACGATCAATAACAAACTGATGGCAAACAAGAATACCGGTTTCATTTTATTGTATTTTTCACCGATGATGATGGCTGGCAGCATGGCCACGAAAGAACCCAGCATCACCGGCAAATACACTTTCCAATGTTGGTCTATTGGCAAACCGGCTACTTTGACCAAGGTGCCGGGCAAGACCACGAACATGGCCATCTGCGCCAGATGCAAGACATACACGCCAAAATTGAGACGCATCAGCTCGCGGTGACGCAAAATACTGCTCAGTGGCACCGGGGTGGCGTGGATGGCCGGCGCATCGGGCGTCACCCACAACACCACGGCAATCGCTGCCAGCGCCAGCACGGCGGTCATCTCGAACATGCCGGGCATGCCGATGGCGGTATAGAGCAGCGGTGAAATCACCATAGCCAGCGCAAAGCTGATGCCGATCGAACCGCCGACCATGGCCATGGCCTTGGTGCGGTGTTGCTCGCGCGTGGCGTCGGCAATGAGGGCGGTGATCGCGGCCGAGATCGCGCCGACGCCCTGAATCGCCCGACCGATCAGAATGCCATTGAGGCTGCCAGAGCAGGCGCACACCACGGCGCCGATGGCAAACAACAGCAAACCGGCGACGATGACCGGTTTACGACCGAATTTGTCGGAAGCGATACCGAGTGGAATTTGGAAAAAGGCTTGCACCAGGCTGAACATGCCGAGCGCGATACCGACCAGGATGGGGTTATCGCCACCATTGAGTGTTGTTGCATAAATAGCAAATACCGGCGACATCAGGAACAAACCCAACATGCGCAGCGCAAATACGGCTGCCAAGGTGCCGCTGGCGCGCCACTCGGCCGGACTCATTTTACTGTGCGCGCTGCCGTTGGTTTCAGAGGCGTCGACACCCTTTGATGCAGTAGTCATAATGACAAATCAGGCAATCGCCCGCGGTAAGGTTCAAAAACCCGTTATAGTAGCAGGTTGCTTGCCTCCGCCAAAACTCAAATACCGACCATGACGAAACGACCCTCTGCTGCCAAAGCATCCAAGATTGCCGCCAAACCGGCCGAAATCGACTTCGACGACGATATCACGCTCGCGCAGAAACGCGACTTGATTCGGATTCGCGGCGCACGCACGCATAATCTGAAGAATATCAGTCTCGATTTGCCACGCAATAAGCTCGTTGTCATCACCGGTTTGTCCGGTTCGGGCAAATCTTCGCTGGCCTTCGATACCTTGTATGCCGAGGGCCAGCGCCGCTATGTCGAATCGCTGTCGGCGTATGCACGCCAATTTTTGCAGTTGATGGAAAAACCCGATGTCGATTTGATCGAGGGCTTGTCGCCGGCGATTTCAATTGAGCAGAAGGCGACTTCGCACAATCCGCGCTCGACCGTCGGCACGGTGACGGAAATTCACGATTATCTGCGCCTGTTGTATGCCCGCGTAGGTACGCCCTACTGCCCCGATCATCCGGAAAATCCGTTGGCGGCGCAATCGGTGTCGCAAATGGTTGATGCCGTGCTGGCGATGCCGGAAGATAGCAAGTTGATGATCTTGGCACCGGTGGTGGCCAACCGCAAGGGGGAACACAGCGATTTGTTCGAGCAGATGCAAGCCCAGGGCTTTGTGCGCTTTCGCGTGCAAAGCGGTACCCATGCGGCGAAAATCCATGATATCGAAGATTTGCCGAAGCTGAAAAAAACCGAAAAACATACCATCGACGTGGTGGTCGACCGGATCAAGGTCAAGCAAGAGATCAAGCAGCGCCTGGCTGAATCATTTGAAACCTGCCTGCGCATCGCCAATGGCCGCGCGCTGGCGGTGGATATGGACAGTGGTCACGAACAATTGTTTTCGAATAAATTCGCCTGCCCGACTTGCGGCTATTCGCTGCAAGAGTTGGAGCCGCGCCTGTTTTCCTTCAATAACCCGATGGGGGCCTGCCCGGAGTGCGATGGTCTGGGCCACATCGAATTCTTCGATCCCAAGCGCATTGTCGCCTTCCCGAATTTGTCGCTGGCCAGCGGTGCGGTCAAGGGCTGGGACCGACGCAATCAGTTTTATTTCCAGATGCTGTCGAATTTGGCAGCATTTTATGAATTCGACATCGATACGCCGTATGAACAATTGTCGCCGGCGGCGCAGCAAATTATTTTGTATGGCTCGGGCAAGCAGCAGATTCCGTTTACGTATATCAATGAAAAAGGCCGCACCGTCATCAAGGAGCACAGTTTCGAAGGTGTGGTAACGAATTTGCAGCGCCGGTATCGCGAAACCGATTCGATGGCAGTGAAAGAAGAACTGGCCAAGTTCATCAATGAAAAGCAATGCCCTTCCTGCGACGGCGCGCGTTTGCGTATCGAAGCGCGTTTTGTCAAAGTCGGCAGCGGCAGCCAGGAAAAAGCGATTTATGAAATCAGCGGCATGCCGCTGCGTCAAACCCTGGCGTTCTTTTCCACGCTCAAGCTGCACGGTGCGAAACGCGATATCGCTGACCGCATTGTCAAAGAAATCTCTTCGCGTCTGACCTTTTTGAATAATGTCGGGCTCGATTATCTGTCACTCGACCGTAGTGCCGACACACTCTCGGGCGGTGAGGCGCAGCGGATACGGCTGGCTTCGCAAATCGGTTCCGGTTTGACCGGGGTGATGTATGTGCTCGATGAACCATCGATAGGCCTGCACCAACGCGATAATGACCGCCTCATCGATACACTCAAACACTTGCGCGATATCGGCAACAGTGTGCTGGTGGTGGAACATGATGAAGATGCGATTCGTTGTGCCGACTTTGTCGTCGATATGGGCATCGGGGCCGGTGTCCATGGCGGCGAAATCATCGCCATGGGTACGCTCGATGACATCATGCAAAATACCCGTTCGCTGACGGCGCAGTATTTGAGTGGGGCCTTGAAAATCGCCGTGCCTGAACAACGCAGCATCAGTAACCCGGATAAGCAATTGGTGATCGCCGGCGCCCGCGGCAATAATCTGAAAAATGTCACCATGCATTTACCGGTGGGCTTGTTGACCTGTGTGACCGGGGTCTCCGGTTCCGGCAAATCGACCCTGGTCAACGATACCTTGTACCCGGTGGCGTCGCGCCATCTGTATGGTTCGCAAACTGAGCCGGCACCATTCGATCATGTCAGTGGTCTCGAACATTTCGACAAGGTGATCTCGGTCGATCAGGCACCGATCGGGCGCACACCGCGCTCGAATCCGGCCACTTACACCGGCTTGTTCACGCCTATCCGCGATTTGTTCGCCACCGTTACCACGGCCAAAGAACGCGGTTACAGCGCCGGGCGCTTCTCGTTCAATGTCAAGGGCGGACGTTGCGAAGCCTGTCAGGGCGATGGCGTGATCAAGGTGGAAATGCATTTTTTGCCTGACGTATATGTGCCTTGCGATGTATGCCACGGTAAGCGCTACAACCGCGAAACCCTGGAAGTGCATTACAAAGGCAAGAATATCAATGAAGTGCTGGGCATGACGGTGGAGGATGCCTATGAGTTTTTCAAACCGGTGCCGGTCATCGCGCGCAAACTGCACACCTTGCTTGATGTCGGTCTCGGCTACATCCGCCTGGGGCAGAGTGCCACCACGCTGTCGGGCGGCGAGGCGCAGCGCGTCAAGTTGTCGCTGGAACTCTCGAAGCGTGACACCGGTCGTACTCTGTACATTCTCGATGAGCCGACTACCGGTCTGCATTTCCACGATATCGCCTTGCTCTTGAAGGTGATCCACCGTCTGCGCGATCAAGGCAATACTTTGGTGATCATCGAGCATAATCTCGATGTCATCAAAACCGCCGATTGGCTGATCGATCTCGGTCCCGAGGGCGGTGCCGGCGGCGGTCGCATCATCGCCAGCGGTACACCGGAACAGGTGGCCCATAATGCCGACAGTGTGACCGGCCAATATTTGTTACCGCTTTTAAAACAACATTAATTGTCTATGGCTATTCGTCTGATTGCCGGGCTAGGCAACCCCGGCCCTGAATATGAACAAACGCGCCACAATGCCGGCTTTTGGTTAGTCGACCAATTGCCGGCCAGTTTGCAGCGCGATAAAAATTTCCATGCCTTGGTGGGGAAAACTCGGCTCGCCGGTGCCGATGTGTACTTGATCGAACCACAAACTTTCATGAACCGCTCGGGCCTGGCGGTCGGGGCAATTTGCCGCTTTTATAAAATCGCGCCGGAAGAAGTGCTGGTGGTGCACGATGAACTCGATCTGCTGCCGGGCATAGCGAAATTAAAAAAAGGCGGCTCGTCGGGTGGCCATAATGGTTTGAAAGATATCAGCGCAGCGCTCGGCACCCAAGATTACTGGCGTCTGCGGATAGGCATCGGCCATCCGCGCACGCTTAACCTGCAGCAAGGCGTGGCTGACTTCGTGCTGCACCGTCCGCGCAAGGAAGAGCAGCCGCAGATCGACAGCGCCATCGCCCACAGCTTGGCGATCTTGCCCTTGCTGGCGGCGGGCGACTTCACGGCGGCGATGTTGGAATTACATACACTCAAATGAGTTCGGCGCTCCACATTTTCGCCGGCCGCAGCGCCTATGCCCATTTGCGTACGCATGGCCTGCAAGCGCGCGACGTGGCGCTGCTTCCGGCCGCGGCCGGCGGCCCCAAGGGCTTGATTCTGCAAGCACTCGATCAATGGCTGTTCGGTACTTGGCTGCCAAGCGCACCACGCCCGCGCACTTTGATCGGGGCCTCGATCGGGGCTTGGCGTATGGCGGCGGCCAGCCAAGCCGATCCGGTGGCGGCGTTTACCCGCCTGGCCGAACTGTATTGCGAACAAACTTACCCGGAACGGCCGAGCGCGCAGTATGTGACGACCGAAATCAGCCGGCTGCTGCAGGCTTTTCTGGCTGGTCATGAAGCGGAAATCCTCACGCAACCGCTGCATCGTCTGCAAATTTTGTGCAACCGCGGTGCCGGTGCCTTGAGCGCCCCGCTACCGGGTTGGCCGACCAAGGCCGGTTTCGCCCGCGCGGCGCTGGCGAATCTGCGCGGTCGGCCACAGCTGGCGCGACATATAGAACGGGTCGTGATCGGCGATACGCGCGCGGACATGGCGTGGATGGAAACGCCGTTCGATGATTTCCGCACGCATTTTTGCGCGCTCAATCAGGATAATCTGGCCCCGGCCCTGCTGGCTTCGGGCACGCTGCCCTTGTTGATGGCGCCGGTTACCACGCTGCCCGGCGCGCCGCCCGGTCAGTACTGGGATGGTGGCATGATCGATTACCATCTGGCGCTGCCGTATGCACGCTTGGCCCAGGACGAGCCGGCTGAGTTGGTCTTGTATCCGCATTTCGGCGCCCGCATCGTGCCTGGCTGGCTGGATAAAAATCTGCCTTGGCGCAGCGCTGCCAGCGGTGCGCGGCGTCACTGGCTCGATAATGTGATCTTGCTGGCACCATCGGCCAGTTTCATCGCAAGTTTGCCACGAGGCAAGTTACCGGATCGTCAAGATTTTTTTCATTACGGCACCGATCACCGTAGCCGCATCCGCGCTTGGCAACAAGCCATCAGCGCCAGCGCCGCCCTGCGCGATGAGTTTGCCGCCTTTGTCACCCAACCCGATATGGGACAAGTGCGGGCATTGAATTTTTAATCACGGGCAATGTGCCCATATCACCGGCCTCAGATAGCGTGTATCAAGCGTGCGCGGCCTGTTCCCCGCGTCGATACGCTAACATACTGCTCCACCTGACAAAAACACTTTGATGAAAACCCGTATCCGCTCCGAAGCCGCCGCCATCTGGCAAATTGCCTGGCCGGTATTGATTGGCCAACTCGCTACCGTCGGCATGGGTGTGGCCGACGTCGCCATGTCCGGTCACTTCAATTCCGAAGAACTGGCTGCCGTTTCGCTCGGCGCTTCCCTTTGGACCATCGTCATGGTCACGGTGATGGGGGTGATGATGGTGGTTAACGCCATGGTCGCGCATGAAATCGGCGCCGGCGCGCTCGGCCGGGTGCCGCGCATGATACGCCAATCATTGTGGATGGGACTCCTGATCGGCGTAGTCGGCATGGTCGCACTCAATGCCTTGACGCTGGTGTTCGGCCATCTCGATCTCGGTCAGGCCGTGCACGAAAAAGCCGCGCGCTACGTCCATGTCATCAGCACCGGCTTACCGGCCTTTGCCATGTACCGCGCGCTCTACGCTTACACCACCAGTCTGAACCAAACCAAGCCGGTGATGCTGATCGCGCTGTTTGGCTTAGGCTTTAATGTGCTGATGAATTGGCTGCTCATTTATGGTCACTTCGGTTTTCCACAACTCGGCGCCACCGGCTGTGCCGTCGCCACCAGCGCCGGCCTGTGGCTGATGCTGGCCGCTATGCTGCTCTGGATACGCCGTGCCGAGGTATATCGGGCGACCTATCCGTTCCACCATCTCGAATTGCCACACTGGCAAGAAATCAAAACCATGCTGCGCCTCGGCTGGCCGATCGGGGTCACGCATTTCGCCGAGGTGTCGGCCTTTTCGGCAGTCGGTTTGTTAGTCGCGCGTTTCGGTGTGGTACCGGTGTCGGCCAATCAGATCGCCCTCAATTTTTCTTCCCTGCTGTTCATGGTCCCGCTGAGCGTCGGCATTGCCCTCACTACCCGCGTCGGTCAAACGCTGGGCGAAGGTGATGTGCGGCAGGCGCGCTTCATTTCCTGGCTAGGTGTGGGTTTTTCGCTCGGCTTTGCCATTCTGTCGGCCAGCTTCGTCGCCTTGTTGCGCGAACCGATAGCGGCGATGTATACCAGCGACCCGGCAGTGCAAGAGATGGCGGCCACCTTGCTCTTGTTTGCGGCGATTTTTCAGCTCTCCGATGCGGCACAGGTAGTCGCTTCCTGTGCGGTGCGCGGCTATAAAGTCACGCGCACCCCGATGATTATCCATCTGGTGGCGTTTTATGGTTTGGCACTGCCACTCGGCTGTGCACTCGGTCTGGCACCCGACTGGCTGCCATGGAAACCAGCCGTCGCCATGGGTGCGGAAGGTTTTTGGATCGGTCTGATCCTCGGTCTGACCGTGGCTGGCGGCCTGTTACTGGCTTATTTACAGCGAATCAGCAGTCAAAGAATCAGAATGGCGGTCAATTCCGGTAAAATAGCGGGCTAATCCATCTAATCATCGGCAAATCATCATGAGTCTCCAATGCGGCATCGTCGGCCTGCCTAACGTCGGCAAATCCACCCTTTTCAATGCACTGACCAAGGCCGGCATCCCGGCAGAAAATTATCCTTTCTGCACGATTGAGCCGAATGTCGGTGTGGTGGAAGTACCTGATCCGCGTTTGCAGCAGTTATCTGCCATCGTCAAGCCGGAACGCGTGCAAAACGCCATCGTTGAATTCGTCGACATCGCTGGTCTGGTGGCCGGCGCGTCCAAAGGCGAAGGCTTGGGCAATCAATTTCTCGCGCATATCCGCGAAACCGATGCCATCGTCAATGTGGTGCGCTGCTTCGAAGATGACAATGTGATTCACGTGTCGGGTAAAGTCAGTCCACTCGACGATATCGAAGTCATCCAGACTGAATTGGCACTGGCTGATATGAGCAGCGTGGAAAAAGCGATCCACCGCGAAAACAAGAAAGCCCGCTCCGGCGACAAAGATGCCGCCAAACTGGTGGCCTTGTTGGAACGTATCATGCCGGCGCTGAACGATGCCAAGCCGGTGCGTGCGCTCGGCCTTGATGCCGAAGAAATGTTATTGCTCAAGCCTTTGTGCCTGATCACGGCGAAACCGGCGATGTATGTCGCCAATGTGTCCGATACCGGCTTCACCGATAATCCGCTGCTCGATCAACTGACTGCCTTCGCCGCGGCACAGAATGCCCCTATCGTCGCCATTTGCGCCTCGATCGAATCGGAAATCGCCGATCTCGACGATGCCGATAAAACCGAATTCCTGGCCGACATGGGCATGCAAGAACCCGGTCTCGACCGTCTGATCCGCGCCGCCTACAAGTTACTCGGCTTGCAAACCTATTTCACCGCCGGCGTCAAAGAAGTACGCGCCTGGACTATCCATGTCGGCGATACGGCCCCACAAGCGGCCGGTGTGATTCACACCGATTTCGAACGCGGTTTCATTCGCGCGCAAACCATCGCATTTGACGATTTCATCGCGTTCAAAGGCGAAGCCGGTGCCAAAGAAGCCGGCAAGATGCGCGCTGAAGGCAAGGAATACGTCGTCAAGGATGGCGATGTGTTGAACTTCTTGTTCAATGTCTGAAGCTTGAACTTTTTTGAAAGCCGCGATGATTCGCGGCTTTTTTTTAGCCGTTTTTAACAAATCGCGCTTTCCAAGACTTGTTGGCTCCGGTCTTCCCGAGGCTGTCGCAAAAGGGTTTTTCAGTCTGCATCATTACCCCAACCGCCCGTAACGTCGTTCCTGCGCGCTTTTGGCAGGAATCCAGGGGCGTTCG
>NZ_JASJVS010000076.1:0-15947 GCF_035019605.1 Undibacterium sp. 5I2
CTGGGTTCCTGCCAAAAGCGCGCAGGAATGACGTGGCCACCAGTTAGGGTAATGATACCGACTCAATACCCTTTTGCAACAGCCTCTGAAGGCCGGGGTTTCAAACCCTAGTCAGATTTTTGATGAATTTTTCCGTGCGCGATTGTAAGTTTCTGTAAGTTTCAAGAAAGCCTGCCGTAAGTTTAGGCTCGCACACTCAAAGCGTGCAAAAAATGTCAGCCTATTTAAAAATCCAGCTGACCTGCTTTGCCAAGAAACTTTTACATAAAATATAAATCAGGAGACAAGCATGGCGACAGCACCTATTGCAACGTCAAGCGGCATGACAGCTGAAGAACGCAAAGTTATTTTTGCTTCTTCTCTGGGAACCGTTTTTGAATGGTACGACTTTTATCTGTACGGCTCGTTGGCCGCCATCATCGCCAAGCAATTTTTTGCTGGTACCGATCCGAATACCGGCTTCATCTTTGCCTTGCTCGCCTTCGCTGCCGGTTTCATCGTGCGACCGTTCGGCGCGCTGGTGTTCGGTCGTCTCGGCGATATGATAGGTCGCAAGTACACCTTCTTGGTCACTATCCTGATCATGGGTGCCTCAACCTTCTGCGTCGGTCTGTTACCGAACTTTGCCACCATCGGCATCGCCGCCCCAATCATCTTGGTATCGCTGCGGATTCTCCAAGGCTTGGCCTTGGGTGGTGAGTACGGCGGCGCGGCGACTTATGTAGCCGAGCATGCACCACACGACAAACGCGGTGCTTACACGGCCTGGATACAAACCACGGCAACGCTGGGCTTGTTTCTGTCTTTGTTAGTCATCCTCGGTACCCGCCAAGCCATCGGCGAAGAAGAATTCGCTTCCTGGGGCTGGCGCGTGCCTTTCCTGGTGTCGGTATTCTTGCTCGCGGTATCGGTTTGGATTCGTTTGTCCATGCATGAATCGCCGGCTTTCGCCAAGATGAAAGCAGAAGGAAAAACCTCCAAAGCACCGTTGACCGAATCCTTCGGCCAATGGAAAAACTTGAAAATCGTTATTCTGGCTTTGGTTGGCCTGACTGCCGGTCAAGCCGTGGTTTGGTACACCGGTCAATTCTATGCTTTGTTCTTCCTGCAGCAAACCTTGAAAGTCGACGGTGCCACGGCCAATCTGTTGATCGCCGCTTCACTCGTGATCGGCACACCGTTCTTCATCATCTTCGGTACCTTGTCAGATAAAATCGGCCGCAAGCCTATCATTCTGGCCGGTTGCCTGATTGCTGCGCTGACTTACTTCCCTATCTTCAGCGGCCTGACCCATTATGCCAATCCTGCTCTTGAAGCAGCCTTGAAAAATGCGCCGGTGGTGGTAACAGCTGATCCGGCTGACTGCCAATTCCAGTTCAACCCTACCGGCACGAAGAAATTCAATTCTTCTTGCGACATCGTGAAAGCGAAATTGGCTGCCGCTTCGGTCAATTACTCCAATGAAGTCGCGGCACCGGGTAGCATCGCCACCGTTAAAGTCGGCGACAAGCTGATCACTTCTTACAGTTCGGCAACCTTGCCGAAAGAAGAAGCCGCAGCTAAAGACAAAGCCTTCTCGAAAGAGCTGGGCGACGCCATCAAAGCAGCCGGCTATCCACCGAAAGCCGACAGCGCGCAAATCAACAAACCGATGGTCTTGCTGTTATTGGTCATCTTGGTGATTTATGTGACCATGGTGTACGGCCCGATCGCGGCGATGTTGGTAGAAATGTTCCCTACCCGCATCCGCTACACCTCGATGTCGTTGCCCTACCATATCGGTAACGGTTGGTTCGGCGGTTTGTTGCCGACTACTGCGTTTGCACTGGTGGCATTTAAAGGCGATATCTATTACGGTCTGTGGTATCCAATCGTGATCGCCTTGGCCACCTTCGTGATCGGTGCCTTGTTCATCCGTGAAACCAAGGATAACGATATTTACGCCGACGACTGATACGGCTGTGCCGGTTTAAAAAAAAGCCGTCCGAACTTGGTTCGGGCGGTTTTTTTTCGTTCCTTAGGTCGATTCCGCGTCCACCGAGCCGCGCAATTCGTCATTGCCGCCCGATTCGTCATTGCCGCGCAGGCGGCAATCGAGTGGCGCGCACGCGCCTTTTATGTCAACTGCAATGAGCACTATTACCAACGCCCTCCAAGCGCGGCAATCAAGGCCACACTGTTCGTATATTGACGGTTCAGCACAGTCCACAGATTGGCTTCGGCGCTGATGCGCGTCGTTTGTGCCGCCAATACATTGAGGTAGGCCACGGTACCGGCCGCATACTGGTTGCGCGTGATGGTTTCGGCTCGCTGTGCCGCCACCAGCGCCAGCGTTTGCCGTTGTGCTTGCTGTTCGAGCAGGCTTTGTGCAACCAAAGTATCTTCCACATTCTGGAAGGCGGCCAGCACCGCCAAGCGGTACGCGGCCACGCTGGCGTCATATACGGCCACGGCTTGCGCCGTTTGTGCTTTGCGTAAGCCGGCGTCAAATACGGTGGCCGCCAATTGCGGGCCGATCGCCCAAATCCGGTTCGGTGCCGAGAGCAAATCGCTTAAGCCGGTGCCCTTGTAGCCACCACTGGCAGTCAAGCTCAAGCTGGGAAAGAACGCCGCTTCGGCCAGCCCGATTTGGGCATTCGCTTGCGCCATATTGCGTTCGGCGACGGCGATATCAGGCCGCCGTTCGAGCAAAGCCGAAGGCAGCAGCGCCGGCAATTGCGGCAAATGGGGTACGGTCACAGCCGCCGGCAAGCTGAAGTCAGCCGGGGCGACGCCGATAGCGGCGGCGACGGCATGTTCCAATTGTGCCAGTTGTAACTGCTTGTCTAATGTCGCTGCGCGGGCGCTTTGATACTGGCTGTCGGCCAAGTTCAAGCTGGCTTCAGAAACCGTACCGGCCCGATATTGGTTACGCGTGAGCGTGACGGTTTCACTCAAGGCCGCTTCACTGCTACGCAGTTGTTCGAGTTGCTTGTCGCTCACTACCAACTGCAGATAGGCCGAGACCAACTGGGCCTGCGCACTTAATTTAATCGCTGCCAATTGCGCGGCACTGCTGGCTTGCTTCGCTTCGCCAGCTTCAATCGCGCGCCGCACGCTGCCCCACATATCGAGCTCCCAACTGGCACTGAGATTGAGGTTAGATTGCCGCGTTACCGGCGCACCGGCGGCGCTGACGGTGCGGCTGCTGCCGGCGCTGGCCGTCAGCGATGGGAACAAGCTGGCCTCGGCTTGCGCCAATAATTGTTGGGTTTGACGATATTGTGCTTCGGCTTGCGCAATGCTCGGGCTCGCTTGTGCCTGAGTCAGCATCAAGCCATTGAGGCGAGCATCTTGATACACTTCCCACCAGGCACCACGCGGCAAAATATCGAGCGGCTCGGCCGATTTCCAACGCCCATCTTCTTTGAAGGCAGCCGCCAGCGGCACGGCCGGTTTATGATAATCGGGCCCGATCGCACAAGCCGATAAACTCAAAGCCAGGACAGTCACGGCCAAGTTGGGGCGAAACAGGAATTTTTTCATAGCGAATTACTTTGCGGTTGGGCCGGCAGTGGCGTGCGCTGGAACAGCGTGCCGCACCATAAACGGAATCGATCTAAATACACGTACACGACCGGGGTCGTATATAAGGTCAGCAATTGGCTCAGGATCAGCCCGCCGACGATGGAAATACCGAGTGGCGTGCGCATTTCCGAACCATCGCCATGACCTAGCGCCAGCGGCAAGGCACCGAACAAGGCGGCCAGTGTAGTCATCAAGATAGGCCGGAAGCGCAGCAGACAAGCTTGCAAAATCGCCTCGCTCGGGCTCAGATGTTGTTCGCGTTCGGCCGTCAATGCCACGTCTATCATCATGATGGCGTTTTTCTTGACTATCCCTATCAGCAACAAGACACCGATCAAGGCGATGATATTGAATTCGGCATCGACCGCCATCAAGGCCAACAGGGCACCGACTCCGGCCGATGGCAAGGTCGACAGAATAGTCAGAGGATGCACCAGACTCTCATACAAAATACCGAGCACCAGATACACCGCCACCAGCGCGGCTAAAATCAACAACGGTTGGTTGCTGAGCGAATCTTGAAAGCTCTTGGCACTGCCTTGAAAACTACCGCGCACCGAACTCGGCAAACCGATTTCGGCCAAGGCACTGTCAATCGCAATCGTCGCGGCCGAGAGCGAGACACCAAGCGGCAAATTGAAAGAAATCGTGGTGGCAGCAAACTGGCTTTGATGATTGACACCGAGCGAGGTATTGCTCGCTTCCCAGCGCGCGAAGGCCGCTACCGGTATCGGTTTTCCGGCTGGAGTTTGCAAGTAAATACTGGCGAGTCCCTGCGGGCTTTGCCAAAATTGCGGTGCCACTTCGAGTACCACATGGTACTGATTAAGCGCATTGTAAATAGTCGATACCTGGCGCTGACCGAAAGCATCATTGAGTACCGAGTCGACCTGATTTTGCGTCAACCCTAGCCGCGCCATGGCATCGCGATCAAACACCAGCGAGGTTTGCAAGCCCTTGGTTTCCTGATCACTGTTGACATCGGTCAGCATGCTGAGCTTACTCATCGCTTGCTGTACCTTGGGTGCCCAAGCCCGCAATTCTTCGAGGTCATCGCCTTGCAAGGTGTACTGGTATTGAGCATTGCTGGCCCGACCGCCGATCCGAATATCTTGCGCCGCTTGTAAAAACAGGGTCGCGCCGGGTTCATTGGACAAGGTTTTGCGTAAGCGGCCGATGATTTTTTCGGCATTTTCTTTGCGCACATTCAGAGGTTTCAGCGTTACAAACATATTGGCCGTATTGCGCTGACCGCCGCCGGTAAAGCCGACCACTTTATCGACCGCCGGATCGGCTGCGACGACATTGATGAAGCGCTGTAATTTTTCCTGCATGGCTTGAAACGAAATGCTTTGATCAGCCTTGATCATGCCCATCATGCGACCGGTATCTTGCTGAGGGAAAAAACCCTTGGGAACGATGATATACAAATACACATTCAGGATCACGGTGGCCAGCAGTAAAACCATCATCAATGGGCCGTGCGCTAAAGCCCAATGCAAAGAGCGACGATACCCCTCAAGCAAGCGCGCAAACACGCGCTCACTGAATTGAAACAGCCGACCCGGCGGCGCTTCGGCATGCATCGGCTTGAGCCAGCGCGCGCACAGCATCGGTGTGGTAGTCAGCGATACCACTAAGGACACCAAGATGGCAACCGATAAGGTAACGGCAAATTCGCGGAACAAGCGGCCGATGATGCCACCCATGAGCAGGATAGGAATGAACACGGCGATCAAGGAAATCGACATCGACAACACGGTGAAACCGACTTCGCGTGCACCGCGCAAGGCGGCATCAACCGGCCGCATACCGTTTTCGATATGGCGCATGATGTTTTCCAGCACCACGATGGTATCGTCGACTACAAAGCCGGTGGCAATCGTGAGCGCCATCAAACTCAGATTATTGAGCGAAAAACCGCATAAATACATCACTGCAAAGGTGGCTACCAAGGAGACCGGCACGGTAATCGCCGGTATCGCGGTGGCGCGACCATTGCGCAAAAAGATGAATACCACCAGAATCACCAAGGCAATCGAGATCACCAGCGAGCGCTCAACTTCGGTGAGCGAGGCACGGATAGTTGGGGTGCGATCCATTACCACTTCCATCTTGATGGCGGCCGGAATCGAGGCTTGCAAATTCGGTAGCAAGGCTTTCACCCGATCTACCGTTTCGATGATATTCGCACCAGGCTGACGAAACAGGATCAGCATCACCGCCGGCTGATTGCCAACCATGCCGGCATTGCGTACATCGACCACCGAATCTTTTACTTCGGCAATATCGGCAATCCTGACCGCACTGCCGTTCTTGTAACTGACAATGAGCGGTAAATAATCTTGCGCCAATTTGGCTTGGTCATTGGCTTGCACTTGCCATTGACGTTGGCCATCTTCGATGAAGCCCTTGGGCCGATTGGCATTAGTGCTAGTAATCGCAGCGCGTACGGTTTCGAGGCCGATGCCATAATTATTCAGTTGCATGGGATTAACTTCTATCCGCACCGCCGGCTGCGAACCGCCGCCGACGACAACATTGCCGATACCATTTACCTGAGCCAGTTTTTGCCCGAGTATGGTGTCGGCGGCATCGTACATTTGTCCACGCGTGAGCGAATCGGAAGACAGCGCAATGATCATGATCGGCGCATCGGCCGGATTGACTTTGCGATAGGTCGGGCTCGATGGCATGCCGCTCGGTAAGATCGCACGCGCCGCATTGATGGCCGCTTGCACATCGCGCGCGGCACCGTTGATATCGCGGTCCAGATCGAATTGCAAGGTCACATTGCTGGAACCGAGCGCACTTGAGGAAGTGATTTCCGATACCCCGGCGATACGCCCGAGCGCCCGTTCCAGCGGCGTGGCGACGGTGGCGGCCATGGTTTCCGGGCTGGCACCCGGCAATTTGGCACTCACCGAAATAGTCGGAAAATCGACTTGCGGCAGCGGTGAGACCGGCAGCAAACGGAAGGCCAAGATGCCGGCCAGCAGTATCGCCAGCGTCAACAAGGTGGTGGCGATAGGACGGCGGATAAACGGTGCGGAAGAAAACATGCTTAGCCTTCCTGCTTGGCCAGATCAACCGCATCGCTGCCGCTGCCAAAGCGCTTGGCCAAGCGCCGTGCCAAGCGATCGAAGGCTAAGTAAATCACCGGGGTGGTAAACAAGGTCAACACCTGACTGACCAGCAAACCACCGACCATGGTAATCCCCAGCGGTGAGCGCAGTTCCGAACCCATGCCGCCGCCTAACATCAACGGCAAGGCACCGAGCAAGGCCGCCATGGTGGTCATCAAGATCGGTCGAAAGCGCAGCAGGCAAGCCTGATAAATCGCATCGGCCGGGGCCATGCCATGATCGCGTTCGGCTTCGAGGGCGAAATCGATCATCATGATGGCGTTTTTCTTGACGATGCCGATCAAGAGGATGATGCCGATGATGGCAATCACACTCAAATCGCTGCCGCTGACCAGCAGGGCCAGCAAGGCACCGATGCCGGCCGATGGCAGGGTCGATAAGATGGTAATCGGGTGAATATAACTTTCATACAGCACGCCGAGCACGATGTACATGGTTACGATGGCAGCTAAAATCAGCCACAAGGTATTGCTGAGCGAAGCTTGAAACGCCATCGCCGCTCCTTGAAAGCGGGTTTCTATACTGGCCGGCAAACCCAACTGCGCTTCAGTTTCATGTACCGCATCGACCGCCGTGCCGAGCGAAGCACCTTTGGCCAGATTAAAGGAAATCGTCGCCGTCGGGAATTGTCCGAGATGGTTGATGGTCAATGCCGCCGGCCGCTGACTGACGCTGGCCACGGTATCAAGCGCCACCGGGCCGCCGGCCAAGGTGGCGACGTAAATCCCTTTGAGCGACAGCAGTCCATTCTGCGCTTCCGGTGCCGATTCCAGCACCACCCGATATTGATTGGTCTGGGTGTAGATCGTCGAAATCAAACGCTGACCGTAGGCATCATAGAGGGCATTGTCGATCGCCGCCGTAGTCACGCCTAAGCGTGAGGCCGTATCGCGGTTGATTTCTACATAGGCTTGCAAGCCCTTGTCTTGCAAATCGCTGGTGACATCCGCCAGTGCCTCGATTTGCTGCAAGCGTTCGACTAATTTCGGCGTCCACTCCGACAATTCCTCGGGGCTGCTGGCTTGCAAAGTGAATTGATACTGGGTGCGGCTGACGCGCGCATCGATGCTCAAGTCTTGCACCGGCTGCAAATACAGGGACAAGCCCGGCACATCGGTGACACTCTGCTGCAAGCGCGCCAGCACGGTACGGATATCGCCGCGTTCTTCCTTGGGTTTCAAGTTAATCAGCAAACGCCCGTTATTGAGTGAGGTATTAGTACCGTCGACACCGATGAAAGACGACAAACTTTCGACTGCCGGATCGCGCAATAAGGCCTTCGCCAGCGTTTCCTGTTGCGCCGCCATGGCGGGGAAAGAAATCGACTGCGACGCTGCGCTGATGCCTTGAATCGCACCGGTGTCTTGCAAGGGAAAGAAACCTTTCGGTACGAATAAATACAGCACCACCGTCAAGACCAGCGTCCCGAGTGCCACCAGCAGTGTCACACCCTGATGTCGCAAAACCCAACGCAACTGCGTGCCGTAAAAGGCGATGATGCGATCAAAAAATGCGCCGCTGACATGATAAAAACGACTTTGTTTCTGTTCCGGCACGTGTTTCAACAAGCGCGCGCACATCATCGGCGTGAGGGTCAGCGAAATGAAGGCGGAAATTAAAATCGACACCGCCAGGGTGACGGCGAATTCGCGGAACAAGCGCCCGACTACATCGCCCATGAACAGCAGCGGAATCAACACGGCGATGAGCGAAAAAGTTAAAGAAATGATGGTAAAACCGATTTGCTTCGAGCCTTTCAAGGCCGCTTCCATCGGGCTGTCGCCAGCCTCGATGTAGCGCGAAATATTTTCTATCATCACAATCGCATCATCGACCACGAAGCCGGTGGCAATCGTCAAGGCCATCAGGGTCAGATTATTGATCGAGAAGCCGGACAAATACATGATGCCGAAAGTACCCACCAAGGACAACGGAACCGCCACGGCTGGAATGATGGTGGCGGCCAGATTGCGCAAGAAAATAAAGATCACCATCACCACCAACGCTACCGACAGCATCAATTCAAATTCCACATCCTCCACCGAGGCGCGAATCGTCAGCGTGCGATCGGTCAGGACCTTGACATCGACCGCCGCAGGCAAGCTGGTTTTCAATTGCGGCAGCAAGGCTTTGATTTTATCGGTGACTTTAATGACATTGGCACCGGGTTGGCGCTGCACATTTAAAATCACGGCCGGGGTGCTGCCAGCCCAAGCAGCCAGGCGCAGGTTTTCCGCGCCATCGACCACCTTGGCAACATCGCGTACCCGTACCGGTGCACCGTTTTGATAGGCGATCACGACATCGCGGTATTCTTCAGCCGATTTCAATTGATCATTGCCATCGATGGTCGAGGCTTGCAAGGGGCCGTCAAAACTACCCTTGGCTTGATTAACATTGGCATTGCTGATGCCGGTACGAATATCGGCCAAAGTTAGACCGCGTGCTGCCAGCGCCTGGGTATTGCTTTGTATGCGCACGGCGGGACGTTGTCCGCCGCTGATGCTGACCAAACCGACGCCCGGTACTTGCGAAATTTTCTGCGCCAAACGGGTATCGACCAAGTCTTCTACTTTGGTCAGTGGCAGCGTATCGGAACTGATGGCAATCGTCATGATCGGCGTATCGGCCGGATTGACTTTATTGTAGATGGGCGGATTCGGCAAATCGCTGGGCAGCAGATTGACTGCACCGTTGATCGCGGCTTGCACTTCCTGTTCGGCCACATCAAGCGTGAGTTCGAGGCCAAACTGCAGCGTGATCACCGAAGCGCCGCCGGAACTGGACGAAGACATTTGCGACAAGCCCGGCATTTGACCGAACTGACGCTCGAGTGGTGCCGTCACCGATGAAGTCATCACATCCGGGCTGGCCCCCGGATACAGAGTGACGACTTGTATCGTCGGATAATCGACTTCGGGTAAGGCCGACACCGGCAACAAGCGCCAAGCCAGCAAACCGACCAGCAAAATGGCGAGCATGAGCAAACTGGTCGCGACAGGCCGCAGAATAAACGGACGGGAGGGGTTCATGCGCAGTCCTTGCGTTTACTGTGGAGCGGAAGCTGAGGTGGAAGCCGCAGCGCGGCGAGCAGCACCAGCGGCAGGCTTAGCCGAACGCTCAATCAGCTTGATCTTGGCACCATCCCGCAATTTATCCAAACCATCGATGACGACCTTCTGCCCTGCTTCCAAACCTTCTTCGACGATGGTGTTGTCACCGCTCACCGCGCCAAGCTTGAGCTTACGTATCGTCACCGTTTCATCGGCATTAACCAAGTAGACGTAATTACCGACTTTACCAAGCTGCAGCGCCGCCGTTGCCACCGTCAAAACATCTTTACGCACACCTAACTGCAAATGGATATTGACGAATTGATTGGGAAATAAAGTTTGATTCGCATTGGCGAATTTGGCTTTGATATTCACCGTGCCGGTAGTGGCATTGAGTTGATTATCGATCGCCAGCAGCACACCATCACTGATCTTGTTGCGATTATCACGATCCCAAGCTTCTACCTTCAAGGGTGTTTTACCGACCGCGGCGGCTTGCAAAACTTGTGTCAGATTATTTTCCGGCACGGCAAACACCACGTTGATAGGATCGGTCTGGGTAATCACCAGCAAGCCGTTGGTATCACTGGCATGCACGATATTCCCGAGATCAACCTGACGTAAACCGATGCGACCGGCCAGCGGTGCGCTGATACGGCTGTAACTCAACTGTAAGCGCGCATTATCGAGCGTACCTTGGTCTATCTTTACCGTTCCCTGGTACTGACGTTCCAAGGCTTCTTGCGTATCAAGCTGTTGCTGGGCGATGGAATTCTGACTCAATAACAAGCGATAACGTTGCAAATCGATTTGGGCATTTTTCAGTAAAGCTTGATCGCGCAATAACTGGCCTTCGGCTTGCAGCACCAAGGCTTGATATGGGCGCGGGTCTAATTCGGCCAGCAATTGGCCTTGCTTAACCATTTGCCCTTCGCTGAAATAAATTTTTTCCAGTTGACCATCGACCCGGCTGCGTAAGGTCACCGTCGCCGTCGCCGCCACGGTGCCCAAGGCCGTCAACTGCAATGGGGCATCCTGACGCTGCACCACACTCACGCCTACCGATTGCGCACCGCCTTTACGGCTAGGGCCAGCCTCGTTGGCTGCGGCACTCGGCTTGTGCGTAATCCACCAAATGCCGGAACCGGCGGCGGCCAGCAAGACCGCGAGCACGGCATAGCGCAAATACGGAGTAGAAGTTTTTTTCAAATCAGGCATGATGATTTATTTTTCAGAAAAGATGCGAACAGGGTGCGGCGCGAGCGTGCGGATACACGGCAAACAAAGCGCGTGTGGTGCGATGGGGATGGTAGAGCAGCGTGGAGAAGATGTGGTCAATATTCATTACAGAGCATGATAATTTATCCGCGCCGCAATTAGCAAACCCTGCTTTGTATAAAGTTGTTTCCTTAAGCCACAGGCGTGCTACATGCGCAGCGCTGCGCCTGTAAGCTTGCACCACGCCGGCACGCCAACATGAGATCAAGCCAGACGTTGGTACTTATTTTGCTGCGCCGGCGCAGCGCGCAATCCAAGGCTTGGCACTTGCACAAGGGCGGCAACATGATGTTGATCGAGCTTAAACACCCCCACCGTGACCACCAAGTCTTGCGCCTGCCCCTTGAGCAAACTGGCCGCCGCCGCCATTTGCTCTACCAAGGCAGCATTTTGCTGGGTATTTTGATCCATTTGCGTCAGCGCTTGACCGATTTGACCGATGCCCAAGGCTTGTTCATGGCTGGCCGCATTGATTTCAGCTATCAAATCCGTCACTTTTTGTATCGAGTTAACCACTTCAGCGATAGTCTCACCGGCTTCATCGACCAAGTTCGTTCCTTGCTGTACCCGGTCGACACTGGTTGTAATCAAGGTCTTGATCTCTTTGGCGGCCTCGGCACTGCGTCCGGCCAAGCTGCGCACTTCCGAGGCGACGACGGCAAAGCCGCGCCCTTGTTCACCAGCCCGTGCCGCTTCAACCGCCGCATTTAAAGCCAGAATATTGGTCTGAAACGCGATGCCATCGATGACACCGATAATGTCGGCGATTTTGCGCGAGGCTTGGTTGATTTCTTTCATGGTGTCGACCACTTGGCTGACCACCGCCCCACCCTTGTTGGCAAAGCTCTGCGCACTCATCGCCAACTGGTTCGCTTGACGTACATTATCGGCATTTTGTTTCACCGTCGAACCCAATTCTTCCATCGAGGCCGCCGTCTGTTCCAGCGCGCTGGCTTGGTTTTCGGTGCGGGCCGATAAATCGTGGTTACCTTGTGCAATCTCGGCACTGGCGGCAGCAATACTTTCACTGCCCAAACGCACATTCCCCACCACCACGACCAAACTCTCTTGCATGGTCTTGAGTTGCGCCATCATGCTGGCGGCGTCGCCGTTTTCCAGCACGATCGCTTGCGACAGATCGCCGGCGGCAACCCGCCTGGCCAAACCGGCTGCCTCGCCCGGCTCAGCACCGAGTTCATGACCGATGTCGCGCACCAGCTTACTGCCGAAGACAGCGGCAAACAGTACACCTAAGGCAATGGCCGCAAGCGACAGCGTACGGATGAAGCCATAGTTAGCCACGGCCACGTCATATTCGCTTTTTGATACATCCAGTTGCAATTGATTTAATTTTTGCGAGGCCAGGTTCACCGCCGGTGCCAGCACACTGATCTTGCCGGTGTAAATAGCCAGTGCGGCGTCGTTTTGACCGGCCAGCATCGCATCGGCGGCTGGCAGCAAAGCTTCTTGCACATACGGCAAGCGCAATGCATCAAAGTTCTTTGCCAACACTTGCTCGTCAGGCGTCAGGTAAGTCGCCATATACTCAGCCCACACCTTGGAAGCTTGCACTACGTTACTGCGCAACTCAGTATTACGCTTGGCGACATGTTCTGGCGCTGGCTGCAACAGCATATCCATCACCAAGACGCGATTGCGCTGTAGCAAATAATTAACTTCCGCCAGTTGACCCAAGCAAATTACCCGGTCTTCATACACCGTCTTCAAAGAATTATTCGACTTATTCACCCCATACAAACCGATCAGGCCAACCGCGAGCAGTAGTAAGGCCAACAGCCCGTTCAAGATATGCAGACGGGTGGAAACTTTGAGCTGAGTCATTTGCGCCTTTTTGATTTGCTTTCAATCAATAATAGCAAGCTAAAAGACAACTGCGGCGATTTAACATTCTTTTACGGACAAATACACAACACTCAGAGTGAAGCTTGATCGATCGGAAAATGCATGCTTAAATTTGCGACGCCGTTGTGCACCCGCAGTTGCGCTTGGCTACCGACCACCAAGCTGGCGCGCTCACGGATATGCCCGAACGGCAGGCCACACACCAGCGGCACCGGGCAGACACTGCGGATATAAGCCAGCATACTGGCGAAATCATAGCCATTGTCATTGGCCACCAGCCGGTAGGCAGAAAAATCGCCGAGCACAATGGCTTGTTGGCGCGCTAAGACGCCGGCAAAATGCAATTGCAGCAGCATGCGCTCGATCCGATATGGATGCTCGCCGATATCTTCCAAAAACAAGATGCCCTGCTGCGGCTCGTGCCAGTACGGCGTACCCAAGGTATGCACGAGCATGGCCAAGTTGCCACCCCACAAGCAGCCATCGACCGCCATATCAGCACTGTCTGGGCTGGCGAAGTCGACGCGGTGCGGCACAGCGGCCGCAACGGCGCTCAGTGCGGCGGCAAACTGTGACAAGGTGTAAGCGGACGGCTCGTCACGCGTGAAATCATCACACAACATAGGACCAGCCAAGCTGATGCGGCCACGTGCCAGCATGGCTTGGTACAGCGGTGTGAAATCGCTGTAACCAACCAGCAGCTTGCCGCTGGCGGCCAGCATATCGAGATCGAGCAGCGGCAAAATGCGCGACAAGCCGTAACTGCCGCGCAGGGCCAGGATGATATCGACGTCCGGATTGGCGGCGGCGGCGTGCAATTGCGCCGCCCGTTCGGCATCGCTGGCGGCGAAGCGTTCAAAGCGTTGCGCCGCTCGGTAATAATTATGCACTTCGCAGCCGAGCTGTTCCAGTACTTGCAAGCCGCGTAACACGGCCGCATCGTCGAGCGGCGCACCGCTCGGTGCCACGACAGCGATACGACGCTGGGCCAACAAGGGAGAAGCCGGGAGATTCATGTGGGGGACTCGTGCGATGAAAGTGGAATAGGCAAACCAGTGCCAAGACTAGCAAGAGCGGCAGATTTTTTTAAGGCCGCCGCCGCGCGCCGCCGCTCGGCGAAAAAGTCTTTCAGCAGACGCGCGCAGGGTTCAGCCAAGACGCCGCCGGTCACACGAGTATGGTGATTGAGGCGGGTATCTTGAAACACATTCAGCAGTGAGCCGGCCACTCCGGTTTTCGGGTCGGGCGCGGCGTAGATGACGCGGGCCAGGCGCGCATGCAGCATCGCACCGGCACACATCAAGCACGGTTCCAGCGTGACATACAGTTCGCAGCCAGGCAGGCGGTAGTTTTCCAGTGCCAAGGCGGCACTGCGCAGGGCTTGCATTTCGGCGTGTGCGCTGGGGTCATGATCACAAATCGGTCGGTTGTAACCACGGGCAATCACCACCCCGCCCTGCACCAGCACCGCACCGACCGGCACTTCACCGGCCGCGCCGGCCAGTTGCGCTTGTTGATACGCCAATTGCATGAAAACTGCATCGTGCGCTTGCTCGGCCGCGCTGCTGACAGCGTGGTCCGGGGTGGCCGGAGCGCGTGGATGCAGCATGCCTCAGCCGTCGATCTCGGCCCAGCAATTCGGCGTTTCATACAGCGTCACTTTGGTGAGCGCCAAGCTACGGCCGTAGCGGTCGTGGTAAACAGGTTTGAGTATATCGAAAGCTATTTTGGCTAAATTTTCTACCGTCGGCACACGATCGATGACCACGGTTTTATGCCCCGGCAATTGATCGAGAAAATTCTTGATCAGGTAATCTTTTTCGTAAACAATAAAGGAATGGTCCCACAGATTGACCAGGTGTTCATTGGCCAGCGCTTTGATATCGCCGAAATCCATGATCATGCCGTTATCGGACTCGCCATCTTGCTGCACCACTTCGCCAGTCAGGGTGATTTGCAAGGTATAGCGGTGGCCGTGCAGGTTGCGGCACTGACTGCTGTGGTCGGGAATCCGATGACCGGCATCGAATTCCATTTTTCGGGTAATCGTTAACATGTCGCGCTTAAGGAATGTGTAAAAGTTTATGGGTCTGCACACTGAGCTTCCAATGCGGATGCTGCTTGCAGAAATCGACGGCAAGGCGCAGATTATCCTCTCTCAGAGGGCCATCCATGGCTTGAACAAAGTAATGTTCAAAATCAAGATCGGCATATGTTGCCATGTTTTGGCCGATTTGCGGCATCACCACCTTGATTTCATTACCCTTGCGCACTACCAGCTCAGCCCCCATTTTTGGGCTCACGCACACCCAATCGACGCCAACCGGCACCGGCAAAGTACCATTGGTTTCAATGGCAATGGTAAATCCGACGGCATGCAAGGCCGCGATCAAGCCGGCATCGAGCTGCATCAGCGGTTCGCCGCCGGTCAGCACAACATACTTACTGGCCGGGTAAGCCGATGGCCACAGCGCATTGATCACCGCCGCCAAAGCCTCGGGCGTCTTGAATTTACCGCCGCCCAAGCCATCGGTGCCGACAAAATCGGTATCGCAAAACTGGCAAATCGCCGTAGCGCGGTCTTGCTCGCGCCCTGACCACAAATTACAGCCGGCGAAACGACAAAACACCGCCGGGCGCCCGGCATGATTGCCCTCGCCCTGCAAGGTGTAAAAAATTTCTTTGACACTATAGGTCACGAGGTATTCCATTCATTGATCGATCAGCTCGATGCCGACGCGCCATTTGGCAGACTGCCAAGCGGAGCGCGAAGGATACAGCACTTTAGCCATGGCTTCAATATACGAGAAAATCGGCTGGCGTGCTGGGGTCGGTGATATTAGTGATAAAAAATTACTAAAATACCACGTGAGTTCGAAGCTGTCGCTAAAGAGTTTGCAATCGGCATCACTACCCCAAGCGGCAACCCCGTCATTCCTGCGCGCTTTTGGCAGGAACCCCGTGGCGTTCGTGCTTAACTGCAAATGCCAGAAATCATGGCATTCGCAGCGCTGAAAACGACACTGGGTTCCCGCCAAAG